>NZ_JBRRBO010000016.1:0-91483 GCF_056756175.1 Stenotrophomonas sp. STEN240
TGTTGTGCCTCGCATTGCTGGGCTGGGGCGTCGTTGTTGTTGGGCCGTGCAATGCTGGGAAGTGGATTTACCAGTAATCAAAACTTGTTGGAGCGGGTTACGCCGCGAAGCTGGTGGTCTACCCGTTTGCAGGCATCGCTTCTATTTCATTGCTGCCGGCTTCGCGGCTTACGCCGCTCCTACAAGATTGCTTGTAAGGCCCCTGCCGAGCATGGCTTGGCACTACCGGTCGTGGTGCTGCTTGTAAGGCCCTTTGCCGAGCATGGCTCGGCACTACCGGTCGTGGTGCTGCTTGTAGGGCCCTTGCCGAGCATGGCTCGGCACTACCGGTCGTGGTGCTGCTTGTATGGCCCCTGCCGAGCATGGCTCGGCACTACGGAGCTAGGCCAGCCAATCTCTTGGTACCAGGTACTCGGCCAGGCGCGCTTCGTCGCTGCCGTTGTCGGGCTGGTAGCCGTATTCCCAGCGCACGCGGGGTGGCAGGCTCATCAGGATGCTTTCGCTGCGGCCGCCACTCTGCAGGCCGAACAGGGTGCCACGGTCGTAGACCAGGTTGAACTCGACGTAGCGGCCACGGCGGTAGAGCTGGAACTCGCGCTCGCGCTCGCCATGCGGGGTGTCCTTGCGGCGTTCGACGATGGGCAGGTAGGCATCCAGGAAGCCATCGCCAACGGCCTGCATATAAGCGAAGTCGGTTTCAAAATCACCGTGCAGGTCATCAAAGAACAGCCCGCCAACGCCGCGTGTTTCGTTGCGGTGCTTGATGAAGAAGTAGTCATCGCACCAGCGCTTGTGCGCGGCATAGCGATCGGCGCCGTAAGGCGCGCACAGATCGCGGGCAACCGTATGCCAATGCTGCACGTCTTCGTCGAACGGATAGAACGGGGTCAGGTCGAAGCCGCCACCGAACCAGGCTGCCACGGTCTTGCCATCCAGTTCGGCCTGGAAATAGCGCACGTTGGCGTGGGTGGTGGGCAGGTAGGGGTTGTTGGGGTGGAACACCAGCGACACGCCACAGGCGCGCCAGGACGCTCCTGCGAGCTCCGGGCGGTTGGCCGAGGCCGAGGGTGGCAGGCGGGTGCCGGCGACGTCGGAGAAGCCGATACCGGCCTGCTCGAACACCGCGCCATCGCGCAGGATGCGGGTGCGGCCACCGCCGCCTTCGGCGCGCTGCCAGCGGTCTTCGTTGAAACGGGCCTGGCCGTCGGCCTGCTCGATGGCGGCGCAGATGCGGTCCTGCAGGCCGGTCAGATAGTCGCGTACGCGGTCGAATTCGTTCATGTGCGTACTGTAGCGCAGGCCGCCGTGGTGGCCTGCGCTCAAGGCCTTACTTGCGCAGCGATTTGCCCTTGCTGGGCGTCGCCGGTGCTTCAGCCTCTTCTTCGTTGTCGAGGTCTTCGGCGGCACGCATCAGCTGTGCGCCCAAACCGGCCATTGCCCAGTTGGTGGTCTCGTAGACATCGCAGGCCACATGCGTGCCCTTGCCATCGCGCTTGCAGATGGACAGCAGCTTGCCGGGGATGTCTTCGTCACCGGTGTTCTCGTAGACAGTGCGCAGGTTCTCGCAGCCCACGCGGACGCCAGCCTGGCACAGCTTCTGGTAGGACGGCGCTGCGGCCTGCCAGTCGCCGGCCAGCGAATGGCGGTGGCCGACGGCGTTGCAGCCCTGCAGCTTGCCGCTGTCACAGCAGGCCTGCGGGTCATTGCCCAGCGGGCAGTCCTGCGGCAGCGGCAGTTCGACGAATACCTTCGGCGCGCTGCACTGGGTGCTGCCGCCGGTACGCTGATAGACGGCGTAGCGGTTCCAGCTATCGATGCCGAGCAGGCCGCCGTTGCGCAGCGGCTTGAACACGAAATCGCCGCCCTTGTCGTGGCGGATGTGGATGCGGCCGTCCTGCAGGCGCGCGCGCAGCTCGCTGCCCATGCTGACGCTGACCAGGCCGTTGTCGCCGAAGCCAAGCTCGTCCATCAGGCCGGTGCTGGCCTTGTAGTCGCCGCAGGGCAGGCTGCTGGCGGGGCCGGCAGCGAGGTCGGCGGCGCTCAGCGCGGCCAGGCTCTGTGCGCGTTTGCAGGTCATCTCATCCGCGCCGGCCTTGCAGGCCAGCTGCAGCGCATCGCGTGCAGGCAGGTAGCGCTCGGCGTCCCATTGCGCGTCGGCGACCTTGCCGCAGAAGCCTGCGTCCGGGTGGCTGCGGCACAGCTGCTGCAGTTCATCCAGACGAGCGGGGGGCAGGACCACCGTGTCGCTGCTCAGCGCGCCGGCCAGCGCCTTGGCCATGGCGATGCCCAGCATTTCCTTGGCCGCTGCCAGACAGGCAGTCTCGTTGTACTGCGGGTTGCCTTCCTTGCAGACAGCAGGCTCTTCCAGGTCCGGATCGGGTTCGGCCGCCTGTTGTGCGGCCTGGGCTTCATCGCGGTAGCTGGACAGCAGGCGTTCGCAGGCGAAGGGCAGGTCTTCCTGGCACCACTGGCTCAGCTGCTGCGGCGTCGCAGAACTGGCGTTGTCGATGCAGCTGTCGATATCGGCACGGCAGCTGTTCGCGGCGGGCGTGGGCGCAGTTTTGCAGCTGCTGCTTGAATCAAGCACATAGTCGCCGAGGCTGCCGGTGATGCGCTTGCCGTCACGGCTGAGGCTGTACTCGGTGCTGAAGCCATTGGAGACGTCGGCGGCATGCAGGGTACTGCCCTGCTGGCGGATCACGTACTGGGTGGGGGCCAGGCCTTCATAGCGCATCGAGGCCTGGCTGCTGCTCTCAATCACGAAGCGGGCCGAGCCCTCTTCGGCGGTATAGCTGCCGCAGCTCAAGGTGGCGGCGGCGGCCGGCAGCGCACTCAGCGCGAGCAAGCCGCTGGCGAAGGCGGATAGATAACGTGGGACGGACATGCAAACTCCGGGGTACTCAACGAAACAGGGCGCGAACGTCGGGGCGACGCAGCTTGATCACCAACCATCCATGCAACCCGGCCACGGCCAGGGCGGCAGCGGTGCCGGTGATCAGCGAGGTCCACAGGCCGACGCGCAGTTGCACGCGCATCTCCAGACCTTGTGGCGAATTGAGGAAGTCGGCAGGCACCATCGCCTGCATGCCTTCAAACATGCCGTGTATCAGCGGCAGGAAGGCGAAGTTGGCCACGGCCAACAGCACCAGGAAGACGATGAAGCCGATGCGGCCCCATTCGCGGTGTTTGAGCAAGGCCCACGACACTGCCAGAAACGCGAACGACAGCAGCAGACCGAGCACGCTCAGCGAGAGTGCGTGTTCACCGAGCCAAAGCATGCCTGGCGTTACCGGCAGGCCTTCGTTCTGCATTGCGCCGAGGATGTCCAGGCGGCCTACCAATGCCACCACCAGCACTTGCAGCAGGCTCCAGACAATGGCCAGCACCGACATCACCAGTGACAGTTTGGCGGTGACGGCAATGAAAGAGGCCGCTGCGGAAGGAGGAGGCGGGAGCTGGGGTGGAGTCACGGTGGCTCGCTACGGATGTGGTGGTGGACTATTGCGGGATTCAGTCGGCTTTCGCAGCGGGGAACAGCACTGCGCGCGCTGCAGGCAGGACATGCAATGCACTCAGCGGCGCCAGCTTCACGCCGTGCGGTGGCTGCAGCGGGATCCATGCCAGCTCGGCGATCTCTGCCTGCACCTGCGGGATGCCGGCAATGTTCACCAGAAAGGATTCGCCCTGCACACGGCGGCCGGGTTCATTGACGGCGGCGTCTTCGAAAGTGCCGAGGGCCTGTGCATTGTCGGTGTCGACGTGCACACCGAGTTCTTCGTGCAGCTCACGCGCCAGGGTCTGCAATGCCTCCTCGCCGGGTTCGCGTTTGCCACCGGGCTGGATGAAGGTGTTCGAGCCGTGTTTGCGCACGACCAGCACGCGCTGCTGTGGGTCGAGGATGACGGCGGTGACGATGCGGATGGGGATTTCGATGTTGGACATGTGCTTCCAGCGGGTGGGGCTCCGTGCGGGGAATGGTACTGGAGGCTTGGGGTGTGGTGGGTGCTGCGGGAGCAAGATCAAGATCAAGATCAAGAGCACCCCTCCCCAGCCCTCCCCTGCGCGTTGCGCAAGGGAGGGTGGCAAAGCCGCCCCCTCCCTTTGGCGTAGCCAAGGGGAGGGTTGGGGAGGGGTGCTCTCTTCGCAGTACACAAAAAGCATCCACACCCACAAACAACAAGGGCGCCTCGCGGCGCCCTTGTTGATGCTTACTTCAGTTCCTGCTCGAACAGCTTGAGGATGCGCTTGTACTGGTCCAGCCAGGAGTCGGCACGCGTATAGCTGTGACGTTCCAGCGGATAGGGCGCGATCGACCAGTTGTCCTTGTGCAGCTCGATCAACTTCTGCGTCATGTTGACCGAGTCCTGGAAGAACACGTTGTCATCCATCATGCCGTGCGCGATCAGCAGGTTGTCCTGCAGGCCTTCGGCATACTCGATCGGCGAGGAGATGCGGTAAGCCTCCGGGTCGATGTCCGGGGTGTTGAGGATGTTGCTGGTGTAGGCATGGTTGTACTGATGCCAGTCGCCCACCGGGCGCAACGCGGCGCCGGCCTTGAACGTGCCCGGCGAACGGAACAGCGCCATGTAGGTCATGAAGCCGCCGTAGGAGCCGCCGTAGATACCGGCATGGGCGCGGTCACCCTGCTTGGTCTCGACCAACCAATCCAGGCCGTCCAGGTAGTCTTCCAGCTCCGGGTGGCCCATGTTGCGGTAGATGGCGGTGCGCCAGTTGCGACCATAGCCTTCGCTGCCGCGGTAATCCATGTCCAGCACGATGTAACCCTTCTGCACCAGCAGGTTGTGGAACATCTGCTCGCGGAAGTAGTTGGAATAACGCGCATGCACGTTCTGCAGGTAGCCGGCGCCGTGCACGAACATGGCGATCGGGTACTGCTTGCCCGCTTCAAGCTTTTCCGGGCCGTAGTACTTGGCCCAGACGTGGCCGGCGCCGTGCTTGGACGGGACCTGCACCATCTGCGGCTGCACCCACTCACGTGCCTTGAATTCGGCGCTGCGGGTGTCAGTGAGCTTGCGCGCTTCGCCGCCGCTGACCGGCAGCACGGCAGCCTGGGCGGGCAGATACGGTGCGGAGTAACGCACCAGCAGCTGCTGGCCGTCCGGCGACAGGCTGAAGTCTTCCACACCGTCGAGTGCGGTGACTTCGCGCACGGCACCGCCATTGGCGTTGACGTTGCAGACTTCGTAATCGCCCGGCCACTTCTGGTTGCAGACGAAGTAGAAGCTGTTGCCGTCGGCGCTGACTACCGGCGCCGAGGTTTCCCAGTTGCCCGAGGTGATGGCCTTGGGCTTGCTGCCGCCACTCTGCGTGTACAGGTGCGAGTAGCCGGATTCTTCGGACAGCAGCCACAGGGTGCGGCCATCGGGCATCCAGCCGTAGTCGTTGTAGTTCCAGTTGATCCAGGCGCCATCGGTGAGGCGATGGCGGGACTCCAACCTGGTGTTGCTGACACTGGCAGTGGCGATCCAGCGGTCCTTGTTGTCAATTGCGCGGAGCAGGATGGCCACTTGGCTACCGTCGTTGCTCCAGCGGATTGATTCATAGCCACCACCCCAGCCATCAATGCCGATACGCACAGGGCGATTGCCCTTCAGCGCGTCCTTGCCGGCCTTGCGCCGCAATTCGGCCAGGGGATCGGTGGCGATTCCGGGCAGAGCGTCCAACGACATCGGCTGCACCTTGCCGGTGCTTGCATCAACCAGCCACAACGATTGCGGAACGGGATCGTTGCGGCCAACGCGGGTGCGGGTGTCTTCGGCGTCTTCGTAGCCGGACTCGGTAACGTACAGCGGCATTTTGCCGCCCCTACCTTCTTCATAGCTTTTCGGCGAGGTGATTACGATCAGATGGCGCGCGTCAGGAGAGAGCACGCTGGTCACGATCTCGACGTCGGCACCGAGGAAGATCGGCGCCGATGCACGGGTCGGATCGGCTTGGCGCCAACGCTCGCCCTGCTCGCGCAGTTCTTCGCGCTGGGCGCGGTCGCTGCGCAGGGTGGACAGGGTGCGCATCTGCTGGTCGCGCAGCACGTCAGCCTTGGGTGCATCGGCCGGATTCTTGTCGGCCTTGAGCTGGGCGACCTGGCTGGTGATGCTGGTGCGCGGGTTCCAATGGAACCAGTTGTTGCCCACTGCCCAGATTACGCCGCCATCGTTGGCGAAGTTGACGCCGCTGGCGCGTTCATTGCTGCGGGTCAGCTGGGTCAGGTTGCCGTTGCGCAGGTCGCGCACGAAGACGTCGCCATTGCGGACGAAGGCCATGCGCTGGCGGCTGCTGTCATAGACGCGATCAGCCGCGTCGAGGGTGCCGCGCTGATCATCGGCAACCTGCTGGGCGACACCGCCGGCCAGCGGCAGGCGGAAGCTGTCGCGCACCGCGCTGCCCTGGCGCTTGAGCGTGTATTCGACCTGCTGGCCGTTCCACGACCACCAGGCGGACTCCACCGGCGGCCCGATCCAGTCCGGGTCGGCCATCGCCTGTTCGATGGTGATCGGCGTGGGCGCGGCATGGGCGTTGCCGAAAGCGGTCAACAACAGCAGGGACAGGGGCAGCAGCTTGGGCATCATTCGGCACCGTGTAGAGAACCGGGCAAGGGTAGCAGCAGGCCCGCGCTGCGGGCTGGGCCACAGGTCATGGGCACAGGGTTCGGCGGCTGAGCTGCCGGAATCGGCAATGTTTGCGGTCCCGTACGAATTGCGCGGACGGCGGCTCTGCCCCCTCCCTTGCGCCATAGGCGCAGGGGAGGGTTGGGGAGGGGTGCTTTTGGGCTTTTGCTGTTCTGGCATTGAAATGTTGCCGTAGAGCCAAAGGCAAAAGCGCACCCCTCCCCAACCCTCCCCCTGGCTGCGCCAAAGGGAGGGAGCAAAGCTCACCCCTCCCCAACCCTCCCCTTGGCTGCGCCAAAGGGAGGGGGCTACAGCTGCTGCGACTTTTTGACGCACTGCGACATCAGGTCACATCCGTTCTTAACCAATACAGGACCAGAATCGCCCCAATTAATGAGAACGGAGACGCGCCCGTGGAAGCGCTGCTGTTGTCGCGGATCCAATTCGGGTTCGTCGTGAGTTTTCATGTGCTGTTCCCTGCCTTCACCATCGGCACGGCCAGCTGGTTGGCCTTCGTCGAATGGCGTTGGCTGCGCACCCGCAATCCGGTCTGGCGCGAGCTGTTCTTCTTCTGGCAGAAGATCTTCGCGGTGTCCTTCGGCATGGGCGTGGTCAGCGGCATCGTGATGGCCTTCCAGTTCGGTACCAACTGGCCGCGCCTGAGCGAAGTGGCCGGCACGGTAATCGGGCCCTTGCTGACCTACGAGGTG
Organism: Stenotrophomonas sp. STEN240; assembly: GCF_056756175.1. Lineage (NCBI taxonomy): Bacteria > Pseudomonadati > Pseudomonadota > Gammaproteobacteria > Lysobacterales > Lysobacteraceae > Stenotrophomonas > Stenotrophomonas sp. STEN240. The sequence goes on from NZ_JBRRBO010000016.1 coordinate 7,337, forward strand.
TTGACCGCGTTCTTCCTGGAAGCCAGCTTCCTGGGTGTGATGTTGTTTGGCTGGGAAAAGGTCTCGCCGCGTCTGCACTTCTTTTCCACCTGCATGGTGGCGTTGGGAACGTTGTTCTCCACCTTCTGGATCCTGTCGTCCAACAGCTGGCTGCACACGCCGGCCGGCTACACGCTGGTCGATGGCATCGTGCATCCGCAGGACTGGTGGCAGGTGGTGTTCAACCCCTCGTTCCCGTACCGGTTGGCGCATATGGCGCTGGGTTCGTTCATCACCACCTGCTTTGTCATCGGTGGTGTTGGCGCCTGGTATCTGCGTCGCGGCGTGCATGTGGAAGCCGGTCGCAAGATGCTGGTGGCAGCCGTGGCTTTCGCCGCGTTGACGGTGCCGGTGCAGATATTCGTTGGCGACATGCACGGCTTGAACACGCTCGAACATCAGCCGATGAAGATCGCCGCGATGGAAGCGCACTGGCATGAGACCAAGCCGGGCGAAGGTGTGCCGCTGGTGGTGTTCGCGGTGCCCAACGAAAAGGAAGAACGCAACGATTACGAGATCGCCATCCCCAAGCTGGGCAGCGTGATCCTGACCCACAGCCTGGACGGCACGTTTGCGCCGCTGACCTCCGTGCCGGCCAGCGAACGGCCGCCGGTGGTGCCGGTGTTCTATGCATTCCGCATCATGGTCGGGCTGGGCTCGTTGATGCTGGTGCTGGCGTGGATATCGGCGTTCCAGCTGTGGCGGGGGCGTCTGTTGCAGTCGAAGTGGCTGCTGCGTGGCTGGAACTGGATGTTGCCCAGCGGCTTCATCGCGCTGGTTGCCGGCTGGTTCGTCACCGAGATGGGCCGGCAACCGTGGGTGGTCTATGGCTTGCTGCGCACTGCAGATGCGGTGGGCACGCAGAGCGTGTGGATGACCGTGTTGTCGTTGAGCGTGTACGTGATCGGTTACCTGTTCGTGTTTGGCTGGGGCATCTGGTACCTGGTCAAGATCATGCGCAGCGGGCCGGCGCCACATGAGCAACCGCCGCGCGACGACGGCATGCATACCCCGGCGCGGCCGCTGTCCGGCGTCAACGAACCGCTGGAGGAGCGCTGACATGGAAATGACAACCTGGCTGCCGGTGGCATGGTTCGCGGTGATTGGTTTCGGCGTGCTGATGTATGTGGTGCTGGACGGTTTCGTGCTTGGCATCGGCATCCTGGCGCCGTTTGCCGAGGATGAGCAGCAGCTCGATGTGATGATGAATACCGCCGCGCCGATCTGGGACGGCAACGAAACCTGGCTGGTGCTGGGCGGCGCAGGGCTGATGACGGCCTTCCCCAAGGCTTACGCGGTGCTGCTGTCGGGTCTGTATCTGCCGGTGCTGCTGCTGGTGATGGCGCTGGTGTTCCGCGGCGTGGCCTTCGAGTTCCGTTTCAAGGCGCATCGTTCGCGGGCGATCTGGAGCGTGGCCTTCGCCTTGGGCTCGCTGCTGGCCGCGTTCGCGCAAGGTGTGATCTTGGGCGCGCTGGTGCAGGGCCTGCCGATGCAGGACGGGCATTACAGCGGTGGCGCGTTTGGCTGGTTCAGCCCGTTCTCGATGCTGACCGGGGTGGCGGTGGTGACCGGCTATGCGCTGCTCGGCAGCACCTGGCTGATCCTCAAGACCGAGGGCCGCGAGCAGGCCCTGGCACGCTCGTTGACCCGGCCGCTGATGGTGGCGGTGATCGTGTTCATGGGCCTGGTCAGCACCTGGCTGCCGTTCCTGCAGTCGCGGGTGATGGAGCGCTGGTTCAGCGACGGCAACTTCTGGTGGCTGTCGCCGGTGCCGCTGCTGACCCTGGCGGTGGCGGTGGCGCTGTGGCGAAGCGCCATGCATCCGCGCCGCGACCTGCCGCCCTTCCTGCTCACCCTGGCCTTGTTCGTGCTGGGCTTCATCGGCCTGGTGCTGGGCATGTGGCCTTACCTGCTGCCGCCCACCCTGACCCTGTGGCAGGCGGCCGCGCCGGTCTCCTCGCTGGCCTTCAGCCTGGTCGGGCTGGCGCTGCTGCTGCCGGTGATCCTTGGCTATACGGTGTGGTCCTACCGGGTTTTCCGCGGCAAGGTGACTGCTGATACCGGCTATCACTGATCCTGCCCCTGCTTAACCACAATGCCCGTTCCGGCTTGCCAGCCGGGCCGGGCAGCGCCAAGCTGGCCGCCCTGTCGTGGCTGCAGCCGCGACGGACACTCCTTCGAACGAGGTCGTCGCAGTCGCATGTCGGTTGTTTCTGAGCAGTTGCCCTCCACCACGCGCCATCCGCTGGCCCGGGGTCCGTTGCACCGGTTGTTGGCCAGTGGCGGCGGCCAGTCGGTCGATCTGCAGACGTTCTTTGAACATGTGCGGGGCTTGGCGGCCGTGCTGCCATCCGGTCAACACGCGGTCAATCTATGCGACGACCGCTATCGTTTTCTGGTGGCGTTCTGCGCCGTGGCGTTGCGCGGGCAGGTGAACCTGCTGCCGTCTTCACGCGCCCATGCGGTGGTGGCCGATGTGCAGCAGCGTTACCCGCAGACCTATTGCCTGGGCGACGATGCGCAGCAGCCGTTGCCGCCGGGCGGGTTCCTGTTGCCGGCGGTATTGCCGCGCCTGGCCGGCGAAACGCCGACGCTGGGCGAGGATCAGCTGGTGGCGATCGGTTTCACCTCGGGCAGTACCGGCACGCCCTGCGCCAACAGCAAAACCTGGGGCTCGTTCCTGGCCAGCACCGCGCAGAACCTGCAGGCCCTGCGCAGCCTGTGGGGCGACGCGCAGCCGGCGCTGGTGGCGACGGTGCCTTCGCAGCATATGTACGGCATGGAGATGGCGGTGCTGATGCCCTTGCTGGCACCGGCCACCTTGCAGGCCGGGCGGCCGTTCTTTCCGCAGGATGTGGCGCTGGCATTGGCTGAAGTGAGCGCGCCACGGGTGCTGATCACCACCCCGGTGCATCTCAAGGCGCTGGTTGAATCCGGCGTGCAGCTGCCGCCACTGGCCGGCATCGTCACCGCCACCGCGCCGTTGGCGCAGGAACTGGCCGCAGCCGCCGAGCAGGCCTTCGCCACCGAGGTGCGGGAGATGTTCGGCTCCACCGAAACCTGCATCTTCGCCCGTCGCCGCACCGCCCTGGAGACGGCCTGGACGCTGCTGCCCGGCGTGCGGCTGGAGCCGCAGCCGGACGGCACGCGGGTGCATGCAGCCCACCTGGCCGCGCCGGTGGTGCTGGCCGATCTGGTGGAACTGTTGCCCGATGAACGCTTCGTGCTGCGTGGCCGCCGCGCCGATCTGCTGGAAATCGCCGGCAAGCGCGCCTCGCTGGGTGACCTGACGCGCAAGCTGCAGGCCGTGCCGGGCGTGGTCGACGCGGTGGTGGTGCAGCTGGCGCCCGAACCCGGCCATGCGGTCGGGCGTATCGCCGCGCTGGTGGTGGCGCCGGACCGCGAAGAGGCGGAAATACTGCGCGATCTGCGCGAGCTGATGGACCCGGTGTTCCTGCCGCGGCCGCTGCGCAAGGTGGCGGTATTGCCGCGCAACGATACCGGCAAGCTGCCGCGCGATGCGGTGCTGGCGCTGCTGCGCCACTGAACCATCGGAGTTGCCGGCGCGCTTGTCGCCGGCGGCCTGCTCAGGCGTCGTGGACGCCGTCGATCTCAACTCGCAGATCGCGCCGGCACACTGCGGCGTGCAACACGATGTAGGGCACCTGCGGCGGCAGAAGCTCGGCCAGCATGGTGCGCACGCTGGCCACTTCGGCCGCGTCGCGCACGTACACCTTGAGCCGGCTGCCGGTGCCGAAATGCGCAGGCAGGCCGGGCCGCTGCGCACGTGCCGCACCGATCAGGGCATCGAAATTGGCAAAGGTTTCCTGCAGCTGGCGCTGCGTGCAGTCGCCATGCAGGGTGGCGTGGCCGACCACGCTGGCGGTGCCCGACAACAGCAGCGGCAGGCGGCTGCCGGTGGCGGCCAGCATGGCCCGGGCAAAACTGGGTGACTGCCGGCCGTACTGGCGCGGATAGCGGTAGGCGCTGACCTGGCGCGGGTTTTCCAGCGGCGTGCCGGCGCTGCGCGCGGCCAGCCAATACACCTGCAGCACGCGCACGCCATCGAGCCGGCCGATCGCGGTGGCTGCCGGCAGGGTGCCGGTGTCGATGTCGCCGATGCCGCGCGCACGGCCGACACAGAATTCGCGGTAGCGCTCGTTGTCGCCTTCACCCTCGGTGATGGCGTCCAGGTAGTTCCAGATGCGCAGCAGGTGCGGGTAAGCGTGTGCCGGCAAGGTCTGCAGCAACTGCGCGTAGGCGTGCTCGGCGGCGCCAATGATGCCGCCATGCGCGTTTTCCTCGACCTGCAGCGCGCCGAACATCAACACGCCATCGCTGGCCCAGGCCACGCCGTTGGCATCGCGGCCACAACTGACGGGCTTGTCGCTGCGCCAGACTTCCAGCTGCGCCACGCCATCGGCCTGCAGGCCTACCTGCAGGTAACGCGGGTCATCGCTGGGCGGCGCTGCGTTGCCGGCGTGGAAACCGAAGATGGCCAGCACCTGCGGGTCAGCCAGCAAGGCCGGCAACAGGGCCGGGTCGGCATAGTCGATCTGCAGCGAGGCGGCAGCCGCCGGCGAGGTCTGGGCGTTCATCTCAGTCCCCCGTGACATTGGCAGGCAAGCAGGCGGAGCACGGCTGGCTGAGGTAGCTGGAATGGAACGGGAACGTCATTGCACGGCGTATCGGGCATCGCAGAGACGGCAATGATACCCCGCGTGCCCAAGCTGTAATGCTTGCGCAACAGTCGGCGATGCCGGATCGTTGCGGCTCTATTTGCCGTAGGTATGGAAATGTCGCAACAGAATGAAGCCGAGCGCGAGCTGGCCGGCTTGCTGGTCGAAAGCCTGAACCTGGAAGACGTGGACCCGGCCCAGATCGATCCGGAAGCCGCATTGTTCAATGACGGCCTGGGCCTGGATTCGATCGATGCGCTGGAGCTGGCCCTGGCCATCAGCAAGCGCTATGGCTTCCAGCTGCGCTCGGACAACGAGGACAACCGCCGCATCTTCGGCTCGCTGCGCGCCCTGTCGGCGCACGTCCAAGCCAACAAGACGATTTGAACGCGGTGAGCGCTGACCGCCCTGAACCCGGCCAAGGGCCGGTGGCGTTGGCGCTGCGGGTGCTGCTGCTGCTGGCCTACCCGGTGCTGTCGCACGTGGCCAGCCTGCGCAACGAGGGCCTGTGGGCGGCCGCGGCCTTGGCCGGGCTGGTGCTGTTGTGCCTGCTCGAGCCGCTGGCGCGGCTGCGGCCGTGGGCCTGGGCCGTATTGCTGGCATCGTGTGCGCTGTTGTGGTGGCTGGGCGGCTCGGTATGGGCGTGGATGCTGCTGCTGGCGCCGCCGGTGGTGTTCCCGCTGCTGGTGGCCTGGGGTTTCGCGCGTTCGCTGCTGCCGGGGCAGATTCCCTTGATCACCCGCATCGTGCGCGCGCTGTATGCGCGTGCCGGCATGCCGGTGACGGTGCCGCTGGAGCGCTACACCCGGCGTCTGAGCGGTGCCTGGGCGGTGGTGTTGCTGGTGTTGGCACTGATCAACCTGGTGCTGGCGATGAGTGCCGTGCCCGACGGCCTGCTGGCTGCCTTCGGCATCCAGCCGTGGTGGCCGGTGACCCATGAGCAATGGTCGTGGTGCGCCAACATCGCCGATTGGGGGCTGATTGGCGGTTTTTTCGCGCTGGAATATGCGGTGCGCTCGCAGTTGTTTCCGCAGCGCCCGTACCGCAATGCCTGGGATTTCATGCGCCAGATGGGCCAACTGGGCCCGGCATTCTGGCGCGACCTGCTGCGCTGAACGCCAAGGCTGCCGGTATCCTGTCGTCAAAAATAGCGGGTACAGCACGCCATGCGCTTCAGCATTCCTTCCGATCACCCCTGTTTGCCCGGGCACTTCCCGGGCCGGCCATTGGTGCCCGGCGTGGTGTTGCTGGAGCAGGTATTGCTGGCGGTCGCCGCCGATAGCGGGCACGCCATTGGCGCCCTGCGCCTGCCGCAGGTGAAATTCATGGCGCCGCTGCTGCCCGATGAGGAGGCCAGGGTGGAACTGGAGGGGCAGTCGCCACGCTGGAAATTCCGCGTCCTGCGTGAGGACCGGTTGCTGGTGCGCGGCGAACTGGTGCTGGCCGGGGCCGGCCTGCGGGCATGAACGAGACTGACTGGAAGCACCGTCCCGAAGGCGGCGGACGCGCTGCGATCCGTCTGATCGGCGGCATCGCCCGCCATGGCGGCCGCGGTATCGCCCGTGCCTGCCTGTATCCGATCACCCTGTATTTCTACTGCGTGCGCGGAGCCGAGCGGCGTGCCTCGCGCGACTACCTGCAGCGCCTGCGTGGTCACCGCGCAGGCGCCTGGCAGGTCGCCCGCCACATCCATACCTTCGCCGCCACCATTCTTGACCGGGTATTCCTGCTGGCCGGCCGTACCGCCCTGTTCGATATCCGCAGCAGCGGTACCGAGCCGTTGCTGCAGCTGCTGGACGAAGGCCGTGGCGTGCTGGTGTTCGGCTCCCATCTGGGCAGCTTTGATGCCCTGCGGGTGCTGGCCAGGATGCGCCCGGACCTGAAGCTGCGGGTGCTGATGGACCGCGCGCACAACGCGGCCATCACCGAGCTGCTGGCCGAACTCGACCCCAAGCTCGCGGACTGCATCATCGATGCCGGGCAGGATGGCACCGCGATCGTGCTGGCCATCCAGCAGGCGCTGCAGGATGGCGCGATGGTGGCCTTGCTGGTGGACCGCGCGCGGCCGGGCGAGCCCAGCATCGCCGCGCCGCTGCTGGGCAGCGATGCCGCGTTCCCCGCCGCGCCGTGGTTGATTGCCAGTGCGCTGAAGGCCCCGGTGATGCTGGCGTTCGGCCTGTATCGCGGCGGCAACCGCTATGACCTGCGCTTCGAATCGTTTGCCGAGGTCGTGGATGTCCCACGCCCGCGTCGCAATGAGCTGTTGTCCGCGCTTATCCACCGTTATGCCGGCAGGCTGGAGCATCACCTGCGGCAAGCTCCCTACAACTGGTTCAACTTCTATGATTTCTGGCATTCCAACGACCCTGCAACATCGGCTCGCCTGCCTGCTGACCGGCCTGCTGCTCAGCAGCCCGGCCCTGGCCAGCGGCATTGATGCGGCCTGGATCCTGCGTCAGCTGGCGCAACCGGCACCAAGCCAGACCAACTTCCTCGAACTGCGTGGCTCGGCGCTGCTGAAGGAGCCGCTGCGGGTCGAAGGCCAATACCGCCGCCCCGATGCCGACACCCTGGTGCGCGAGGTGCGCGCGCCGTATGCCGAAACCACCACCATTGCCAGTGGCCAGGTCAGCATTGCCCGTGCCGGCAAGCCGCCGCGTGTGTTCGCACTGCAGCGGGTGCCCGAACTTGCCGATCTGCAGGCCAGCTTTGGCGCCATGCTGGCCGGTGACCTGGCCGCGCTTGAACAGAACTATCGGCTGCAGGCCTCGGGCAGCGCGCAACACTGGCAGCTGCAACTCACACCCAAGGCCGATGCCTTGGCGCGGCGCGTGCGTGCGGTGACCCTGCATGGGCAGAACGCGGAACTGCGCTGCATTGAAACCCAGCCGGCCAAGGGCGATGTGCAACGCACCCTGTTGGGCGGCGCGGCCACGGCTGCGGCCAACGTGACGCAAGCGGCGGCATTGAACGGCCTGTGCGCTGCCGGTGCTTCGCGTTGAAGCTGACCTCCACCGGGCGCATCGGCCTGGCCATTGTCTGGTTGCTGCTGCTCGGCGTGCTGGGCATGTGGATCAGCAGCCGCATCCAGGTCAGTGGTGACCTGCGCAAGTTCATGCCCGATGCGCGCACGCCTGCACAGAAGCTGCTGCTGGACGAGCTGGGTGAAGGCCCGGGCGCGCGGCTGCTGCTGGTGGCGCTGTCTGGTGCCGCGCCCGAGCAGCTGGCACAGCAATCGCGCGCGCTGCGTGAGGCGCTGGCCAGCGACGCCCAGTTCGAGCTGGTCGCCAATGGCGAACAGGCCGGGCTGGAGGCGTTTCCCGAGCAGCTGCTGCCTTATCGCTACCTGATCGAAGCATTGCCGGCGGATGCGTTTTCCAGCGCCAACCTGGGCGAGGAACTGCAGGCGCGCCTGCAGGACCTGGGCTCACCTGCCGGCGGCCTGATCGAGCCGCTGCTGCCATCCGATCCCACCCTGCAGGTGCTGCGCGTTGCCGAAGCGCTGCAGCCGGCCAACGCGCCGCAGCGTATCGACGATGTGTGGTTCGACCGCGCCGGCAAGCAGGCATTGCTGCTGGTGCAGACCCATGCCGCCGGTTTTGATCCCGGCGCGCAGCAGTTGGCGGTGGACACCATCAACGGCAGTTTCGCCGCCATTGCCGCCGGCAGTGGCAGCCGCATCGAGCTGAGCGGGCCGGGCGCGTTCTCGGTGAAGATCGGCAACCGCACCGCCAGCGAAGCCGGCATGATCGGCACGCTGGACACCATCGGCATGATCCTGCTGCTGTGGTTTGCCTACCGCAGCTGGAAGATGCCGATTCTCGGTTTCCTGCCGCTGGCCAGCGCTGGCCTTGCCGGCCTGTGCGCGGTGGCGCTGGGCTTTGATGGCGTGCACGGCATCACCATCGCCTTCGGCTTCACCCTGATCGGCGTGGTGCAGGATTACCCCATCCATTTCTTCAGCCACCAGCGGCCGGGCCGCTCGGCATGGGACAACGTGCGCGCGCTGTGGCCCACGCTGGGCACCGGCGTGATCGCCACCTGCATCGCCTATCTCACGTTTCTGTTTTCCGGCGTCGATGGCTTGAAGCAGCTCTCGGTGTTCACCATCACCGCGCTGGCCACGGCCGCATTGGCCACCCGTTATCTGCTGCCGGCGCTGATCGATCCGGCCACGCGCGATTTCGCCGACTCCGCACGGTTGGCGCGTCTGTGGCAGCACACCCAACGGCTGCCACGGCCGCGCTGGTCATTGGCCTTGCTCGCCGGTTTGGCGTTGGCGGTGATGGCTTTGGCTCCCGGTGCGTTCTGGCAGAACGATCTGGGCCGGCTGACGCCGGTGGATCCGCAGGACTTGGCGCGTGATGCGCAGCTGCGCAGTGAGCTGGGTGCGCCGGACGTGCGTTACCTGATCACCGTGCGCGGCGACGACACGCAGTCCGCGCTTGCCGCCAGCGAGCAGTTGCGGCCTGCGCTGGATGCGCTGGTCGCCAATGGCGAGCTAGAGCGTTACGACATGGCAGCGCGCTACCTGCCCAGCGCCGCCACCCAGCGCCAACGCCAACAGCGGTTGCCCGACGAGGCCACATTGCGTGCGGCATTGGCCAGCGCGGTGGCAGGCACACCCTTCATCGATGATGCTTTCGCTCCGTTCGTCGCCGACGTTATGCGCGCGCGCACCGCGCCACCACTGCAGCCCGCCGATCTGCACGGCACGCCGCTGGCCACAGCGGTCGAGGGCCTGCTGGTGCAGGGCGAGGGCCATGCCATCGCATTGGTATCGCTCAGCGGCCTGCACGACGTGGCCGCCGTCGCCAGCACCGCACGCCTGCATGGCGCGCAGCTGCTGGACATGAAGCAGGCCTCCGAATCGCTGGTGGCCGACTACCGCAGCCGTGTGCTGCTGGCGCTGGCCGTTGCCGTGCTGTTGCTGGCACTGACCGTGGGCATCGCACTGCGCTCGCCACGACGGGTGTTGCGGGTGCTGCTGCCGATGTTGCTGACCACCTTGCTGGTGCTGGCGGTACTGCGCGGACTGGGTGTGGAATTGAACCTGTTCCATCTGATCGGGCTGATCCTGGCTGCCGGGCTTGGCCTGGATTACGGGTTGTTCTTCGAGCATGCCGGTGACAGCCATGCCGACCAGCTGCGCACCCTGCACGGCCTGCTGGTGTGCAGCGTGATGACCCTGCTGGTGTTCAGCCTGCTTGGTCTTTCGTCGATCCCGGTGCTGCGCGCGATCGGCAGCACGGTGGCGCTGGGCGTGGTCTGCAACTTCATATTGGCCTTGTTGATATCGCGGCATCCGCTGCAGGAGGGTGGCAATGCTGGGGCGTGATGAAATCCTGCAACTGGTTCCACACCAGGGCGGCATGTGCCTGTGGGACGAGGTAGTGGACTGGTCGCCGCAGGAGATCGCGCTGCGTGCTTTCAATCACCGCGATGTCCTGCATCCGCTGCGGCGTGGCGATCAACTGGCAGCTATCCATTTGTGCGAATACGGCGCGCAGGCGATGGCCGTGCACGGTGGCCTGCGCGGCCGCGAACAAGGCGGCGCGGTGAAACCGGGGGTGCTGGTGGCGCTGCGTGATGTGCAGCTGCATGTGGCGCGTATCGATGATCTGGCCGGTGCGCTGGAGGCCAGCGCGCAGGTGCTGGCGGAAGCCGAAGGCAGCCAGCAATATGCATTCCGCATCCATCACCAGGGGCAGCTGCTGGCAGAAGGGCGCGCTGCGGTGATGTTGCAGTTGCCGTGACAATAAATGAGATACAGCGGAGCAATCGCATCATGAGCAAGCAACGACGTGCGCTGGTAACCGGCGGCAGTGGCGACCTTGGCGGAGCGATCTGCCAGAAGCTGGCTGCGGACGGCGCGCATGTGATCGTGCACGCCAACACAAACCTGGCGCGTGCCGAGGCGGTGGTGGCGCAGATCCTTGCCGATGGCGGCAGCGCGCAGGCGGTGGCGTTCGATGTCGCCGATTGCGCGGCAGTCAGTGCTGCACTGGAAGTGCTACTGGTCGATGGCCCGATCCAGATCGTGGTCAACAACGCCGGCATCCACGATGACGCGCCGATGGCCGGCATGGACGCGCAGCGCTGGCAGCGGGTGATCGATGTCAGTCTCAACGGCTTTTTCCACGTCACCCAGCCGCTGCTGCTGCCGATGGCGCGCACCCGCTGGGGGCGCATCGTCAGCGTCTCGTCGGTGGCGGCGGTGCTGGGCAATCGCGGCCAGACCAACTACGCCGCTGCCAAGGCAGGCCTGCACGGCGCCAGCAAGTCACTGGCGCGGGAAATGGCCAGCCGCGGCATCAGCGTCAATGTGGTCGCACCCGGGGTGATCGAAGGACAGATGGCGGCCGATGCATTTCCGCCGGAGCTGATCAAGCAGACCGTGCCGGCCGCACGCGCCGGCAAACCGGAGGAAGTGGCGGCACTGGTGGCCTTCCTGTGCAGCGATGCGGCCGGCTACATCAACGGCCAGGTGATCGGCATCAACGGCGGCATGGGCTGAGGGCTGGCCTCAGTTGCCGACGTCGGTGCTGTCGATGACCGGCGGGTGCTTGCGGATGGTGCGGTAGACGCGCCAGATGTGGCCATGCCGCAGTGCCAACAGCACGATGTGGCTGGTGATGCAGTACAGGTCCTGCAGCGGTTTGAAGTGGCTGGGACGGAACTGCTCGTCGCTGTCGGCGCAGCGGTAACGCGATTCGATCGGCACCGACACGCAGCGCGTGCCCAGCTGCCGCGCCGCTGCGATCACCACCTGTGCCTCGAACACGAAACCCTCGGCCGAGATGTCGCGCAGGGCGATAACCTCGGCCGGGTAAAAACGCTGTCCGCTCTGGCTGTCGGCCACCTGGTAGTGCGTGCCCCAGGCGATGCCCCAATCACCGAATTCGTTGGCCAGGCGCCGGTACAGCGGCTGCGAGGCGCGCTTGCGCAGGCGCGCACCAATGATGATGCAGCCGGGGTGGCGATTGGCGCTGGCAAGCAGGCGCGGCAGGTCTGCGGCAACGTGCTGGCCATCGCCATCCAGGGTCAGGACACCTTGCAGGCCACGGCGGCTGGCTTCGGCAAAGCCGGTGCGCAGCGCGTGGCCCTTGCCCATGCGCTGCGGGTGCCGCATCACGCTGACCGGCAGGTCGGCAATGCAGTCGGCAGTGCGGTCGGTGGAGCCGTCATCGATGACGATCACGTGCGGGAAATAGCGCAGCGCGTCTTCGACCACCTGGCGGATGCGCAGTTCTTCGTTCAATGCCGGAATGACGACGGCGACGTTGTCTGCTGAAAGCGGGCGCGGCTCACTCATGGCGGATGCCGATTTCCAGCCACTGCTCAGCGCCGGCGCGAAGCCACAGGCTTTCCTGGTCCATCGCCAAAGCCTCCAGCAAGGGCAGCGCCGGGTGCATCGCATTGTTGCCGAACAACTGCAGCAGCGGCCCTTCCTCACTGCGCTGCACAGGCGCTGCAGGCATCTGCGTATGCAGGGTGAGCTGCAATGCAGGCAGCCCTGCACAGGCCTCGCGTGAGAGCACAAACGCCGCGCCGAGCAGGCCGGTGCTGGGCGATACCTCGGCCGCCGGTCCGCTGGCGTTGCCGTCATAGGCCACCAACAGCACCGCTTCCTCGCCGGCATGCAGCTGCACCATCGCTTCCAGCAGGCCCTGCGCAAAACTGCAGTTGCCGGCGCTGATGGCGGTGGCCGCCACATGCGCACCGGCGCCGATGGTCCAGTAACCGGCTGCAGCGTTGTGTACAGAATTGTGGAATTTGGTGGGCGAGATGGCGCGCGGATCCTCCGCCAGCGTGGCGCACATGTAATCGGTGATGGTCAGCTCGCCATGGGTGGAGGTGAACACCGCAGGCAGCCCGGCCGGTGCCCGATCGGCCGCTTCACAGGCCGCCAGTGCAGCCTCCAATGCCACCGCCACGGTGCCGGGCGCGCGGCGCCGCTCATTGGCCGCCAGCAGCTGCGGCGAAGGCCGCGCTGGCGGGTCGAGCGGGCGTTCGCCCTTGCGCATCCAGGCGCAGGCGCTGTCCCAGTCGGGCAGCCCACTGCCCCAGAAACCGATACCTTCCACGCTTGCTTGCAGCATCTGCTTCATCCTGCCCTGCCGAACACCAGCGAGCAGTTGTTGCCGCCGAAGCCGAAGGAATTGTTCATTGCGTAGTTGATCTGCGCCTGGGCGTTTTCAAAGCGGATCTGCGGGCCGCAGGCGGCATCGGCAATCTCGCTGTTGAGCGTGCCCGGCAACAGACCGTCATCCAGTGCCAGCAGGGCGAACACCGACTCGACGATGCCAGCCGCGCCCAGCGTGTGGCCGGTCCAGCCTTTGGTCGAGCTTGCATGCAGGGTGGCCGGGAACAGTGCCGCCACTGCCGCCGCTTCGATGCTGTCGTTGGCCGGCGTCGAGGTGCCGTGCAGGTTCAGGTAACCCACCGCGTCGGCATCGATGCCGGCGCGCTGCAGCGCGGCCTGCATGGCCAGGCGTGCACCCAGCCCTTGCGGGTGCGGGGCCGACATATGGTGGGCGTCGCTGGATTCGCCATAGCCGGACAGCTGCAGCGGGGTGGGCGGGCCGGCGTCGGCGCGTTCCAGTACCGCATAACCGCCGGCTTCACCCAGCGACAGGCCAACCCGGCGCGCGTCGAAGGGCTGGCACGGTGTTGGCGCCACCAGCTGCAAGGCGTTGAAACCGAACAGCACGCTGCCGCACAAGGTGTCCACACCGCCGACCAGGGCCGCGTCCGCCAGGCCGGCATTGATCAGGCGCGCGGCCTGGGCAAAGACCTTGGCGCTGGATGAGCAGGCGGTGGCGACGGTCACGCAGGGGCCGCCCAGGCCGGTTGCGGCCTGCACGAAATCGCCCAGCGAATGCGGAGTATGAATGCGGGGGCGGTTCAGTGCCTGCGGAAAATGCTGGCTGCCATCAGCTGCCGTTTCCAGCTGGCTGTAGGCCTGTTCAGTGGCACCAATACTGGACGTGGAGGTGCCCATGACCACCGCCACGCGGCCTGCACCATGGCGCAGGCGGACTTGCTGCAGCGCGGCCAGCACGCCGTCCTGCTGCAAGGCGTGCCATGCCAGGATGTTGTTTCTGCAGGAAAATTCTGCAAGATCCGGCGGCAGCGCCTGATCTTCCAGTGCGTCCACCCGGCCAATCCAGCAGGTCAGCGGCGCATCGCCGAAATCATTCGGGCGCAGCCCGCTGCGCTTTTCACGCAGGGCTTGCCGTTGCGCATCCAAGCCCGCCCCCAACGCCGTGGTGGCGGTGTAGGCAAGGATGTTCAGCGGCGCCAGAAGCGGCGGTGAGGCAGACGTCACGTGATCTTCCATGGGTTCGACGGGGCGCGAGTATATCGGCAGGGCGCGGCCAGGCCATCCGGCGGGCGGCCCGTACAGCCGCGTCTCGACAAAATCTTGATGTAAATGAATGTATAAGAGCCTTGCGAATTCATTTGCTCGTTGACGCTCCGCCTTTCAACAGCGCCGGATTTCCGACACAATCTCCGATTCCCGATGCAGGGCCAAGCCCGCTGGCATGCAAGCTTACGTCTATAAAAGCCAACGCAAGCAGGACACCTACGTGTACCTCGCCAAGCGTGATGATTTCGATGTGATCCCGGCTTCGCTGGGTAACACTTTGGCGCCGTATACCTTCGTATTGGAGGTGGCCCTGACCCCCGAACGTCGCCTGGCCCAGGCTGATGTCGCGCTGGTGCGCGCCAATCTGGCCGAGCGCGGTTTCCACCTGCAGGCGCCGCCGTTGCCATTGGCACCGGTGAAGATCGCCCGCATCGACGGTCGCGATGACTGAAGCATTACGTAGCCGCGTAGTTGCCGCCGCGCTGGGCTTGGGGGTGTTGTTGACCCTGGCCACGGCGTTCGGTGGCGTGGTCGCGGCTGTGTGCGGCGTGCTGGCCCAGCCCGCGTTCGCACTGGCGGTGTCGTGGTGGCGGCGCAGCCGCACCGTGACCCCGTCGCTGGCAGTGTTCAAACGCGAGCTTCCCGGCCTGTTGGGGCTGTGGGCCGGCGGTGCGGCGGTGGTGGCGGTATTGGTGTCCTGGCCGCTGGCAGCGCTGCATGACAGCGGCAGCCTGGCGGCGGTGCTGGCATTGAGCATCGCGGTCAGCGTGGCGCTGCTCGCGCTGTGGCGCACCTGGCCGCTGTGGCACGCGATGGAGCGTGAAGACAGCTCGCTGCGGACGCAGTGGCAGGCATTGAGTGGCCGCAGCCTGGATTCCTGGCATGGGCTGGGCGCAGCCGCCCTGGTGCTGCTGCTGTGCGCGGCCATCGTTGCACCGGCCTGGCCGGGCCTGGTCAGCGCTGGCCTGCGCTGGCCGCTGGCCATTGCCACCGCCTTGATCGCCCCGCTGCTGCATCAGCTGCTGCAGTCCATGCGCAGCGCGCCGGTGGCTGGGGCAGGCAAGAACAGCAGCGTGCAGCAGCCGGCGTTTGATCCGTTTGCCGAGGCGCTGGCCGAGCCGGCACCGCTGGAACCCATCGCCCAGCACGAGCTGGTGCCGCAGCTATATGACGCCGCCCGCGGCGGCCGCATTGATCGTGCCCTGCAACTGCTGGACGCCGGTGCGGATCCGCATGCGCCGGCCCCGGCTGACTCGCGCGACCAGCGCAGCCTGGCGGTGCTGGCGGCGGTATTGCCGGACCTGCGCCTGCTGCGTGCGCTGATCAGCCGTGGCGTCGACGTCAACCAGGCCCATCGCGGCATGACCCCGTTGCTGGCGGCAACCCGCGACAGCTGGCACGGTCGCCCCGAAGCGGTGATGACCCTGCTGGCCAACGGTGCCGATCCGCGCACCCCCGATGCCGATGGCAATACGCCGCTGCATCACGCCGCACGCAGTTCCGATCCGGGCGTCGCTGCCTTGCTGCGCGATGCCGCTGCCCACATCGATGCGCTCAACAACGACGGCCACAGCCCCCTAGCGGTGGCCTGCCAGGCTGGCAACTGGCGGCTGGGCAAATTCCTGCTGGAGCGCGGCGCCAAGGTCGAGCCGGCCGATGGCGTGCCGGTGCTGGTACAGGCCGCGGCCACCGATGACGATGACCCGGCCGGTGTGCAGCTGCTGCTCAAGCACAAGGCGCGGCTGGATGCGCGTGACCGTCAGCGCCGCAGCGCGCTGCACGAGGCTGCGTTGGCCGGCCACGTGGATATCGTCGAAACCCTGCTCAACGCCGGTGCCAATGTGGAACCGCGCGATGCCGCCGGCCGCACGCCGTGGCTGGACGCCGCCTCGCAAGGCCACGCCGCGGTGCTGGAGCGCCTGTTGGCGCACAAGCCCGACGTGCATGCCGTTGATGGCGAAGGCAGCAATGCGGTGTTGCTGGCCAGCCGCGCCGAACATGTATCGGCCGCGCTTATCCGCCGCCTGCTGGACCTGGGCATTGCCACCGATGGGGTAGGCAGCGATGGCCGTCGCGCCATCGAGCATGCCGCCGCAGCGGGCCGTTGGAGCATCGTCTCGCTGCTCGACCCGAGCTATCCGTTGCCGGTTGCAGTCAGCGATGCGGCCAGCACTGCCGATGGTGCGGAAGGCGATGCCGTGCCGGTGCTCAATGATCGCGCGCCGCTGGCCTTGCTGCGCGAGGCGCTGGTATTCGGCAACGTCGATGGCATGGCGCCGTTGGCCAAGCTGTGTGCGGCCGATGAACTGGGCGGCCTGCTGCACGATCCTGAGTTGGCGCTGCAGCCGCGCGTGGTGGAATGGCTGCTGGGCCAGGGCGCCGCGCCGGAAGTGCTCGATGCCTGCGGTGATACCCCCATGTTTGCCCTGCTGTCGCGCGGCGTCGATGCGATTCCCACCCTGCAGGTATTGCTGCAGCAGGGCGTGTCGCCGGCCGGTCGCGGTGGCCTGACCCGCTTCCTGGCGGCCTGCGCGCAGCACGACCACGGCGCACGCAGCACCGAACAGTTCGCACTGGAATTGCTGGAGCGTGGCGCCGATCCGTTTGCCGCCTCGCCGGCGGGTGATCCGGCCTTGTCGCTGGCCGTGCGCCTTGGCTGGTTGAAGCTGCAGCAGACGCTGCTGCTCAACGGGGTTGATCGCGAGGCCCGCGACAGCCACGGCATGACCGCCTTGCACCTGGCCACCGCGCTGGCCCGCGAGTCCGCACTCAAGCAGCTGGTGCTGCAGGGTGCATCGCCCGATGCACGCGCCGCCGATGGGCAGACGCCGCTGGGCGTTGCGCTGTCCAGCGGCCGTCGTGATCTTGCCGACCTGCTGGACTGGCGCGGCTGGCAGCTGCCGCTGCGCGCGCTGCGCGATGCCGATGTTGCTGCGGCGGCGATGGCCGGCGATGCCGATGCGGTGCGTCGCCTGCTCAATCTTGGTTTTGCCGTCGATGCGGTCGACGCGCAGGGCTGCACCGGCCTGCTGCGTGCAGCCGGCGGCGGTCATGCCGCCGTGGTGGACCTGCTGTTGTCGCGCAGTGCCGATCCGCAGCATGCCGCGGCCAGTGGTGCCACGCCGTTGTCGGCGGCGGTGAGCATGCGCCAGACCACGATCGTGGCGGCGCTGCTCAATGCCGGCGCCAAACTCGAACACCGTCTGCCCGGCGGCGTCACCGTCTTGATGCTGGCGGCCGCGTTGGGCCTGCCGGATATCGTCGCGCGCCTGCTCACCGCCGGCGCCGATGTACATGCCGGTGATGACCAGCAGCTGGCGCCGCTGCATTGCGCCGCGCTTTATGGTTTCACTTCGCGTGACCGCTCACGCCTGCTGGCCTTGCTCGATACCCTGCTGCTTGCCGGCGCCGAACCGGACCAGGCCTCGGCCGGCACGGTAACGCCGCTGCTGTTGCTGCTGGGCGCACGCGCCGAGCCGGGCACGGCCTGCGACGAGAGCGTGGTGCTGGCTGCGGTGGAACGCCTGCTCGACGAAGACGTGTCGCTGGACGTACGCGACCCGCGCGGCTTCGGCCCGCTGCATCTGGCTGCTCTGCACGGGCTGCCGCAACTGGTGCAGCGCCTGCTGCGTGCCGGTGCCGATCCGGAAATGCGCGACGCGATCAACCGCACCCCGCGCGACATCGCCATCATGCGTGGCTTCATCGACGTCGCTGGCGAATTCGAACCGGCAGTGCCGGGCGTGTCATCGATGGCGCGCTTCCTGCGCGATCACAGCTGATCGCATTGCCTGCGCGGGTTGCAGCCGCGAGCGGCGTAGTTCCCGCATCGCGCAATGGCAGCAAGCAGCGGCACTTCGAATGCAGTTGAAAAAAGGGCGCCAATCGGCGCCCTTGTTGCATCAGCTCACGCGCAGGACTTACCTGCCTGCGCCCGGCGGTACCCAGATCGCCACGCCGGCGGCGCGCTTCTGCTGGGTGGGGATGCCGACGCTGAGGCCACCTGCGGTATGCCGGCCAAAACTGCCCGCGCCCACCGACATGCCGACCGGCGAACCACCGGCGCCGACGCCCATCAGGATCACGCCGTTGGCGCCGAGTGCGGCGGCCTCGCGCTTGAGCCGGGCAATGGCGGCATCGGTCTGGCCCTGGGTGCCAAAGCCGACCGCGCTGGAGGATTCAAGCTGGGCGATCTCCACCGAACCGGCTGGCGGGGTGGAATAGATCTGCACAGTGGCCGGGTCCACCGGCGCGCGCGCCTGGCCCAGCATGACCTTGGAGGTGCTGGCGCAGCCGCCCAGTGCCAGGCTGGCGCCAAGGGCGAGGGCAGCAATAGCGAGTGCAGGTTTCATGGTTTCACTCCCCGGTGATCGGTAATTGCGGATGATCCATGGCAACGGCTGAATCAGTCGAGAACTTCCGGCCAGGGCGAGGGCCTTTTGCTTCGCACCTGTTCCCGGCTATCTTGCAGTCTGTATTTGGTGGAGGAAAGCACATGGGGCTGATCAGCCTGATTTGGGGAATTATTGCCCTGTTGTGGATGATTCTGGCTTTTATTCCGCTATTGGGCTGGGGGAACTGGGTTCTGATCCCGTTCGCGGCGGTGGGCGCGATCATCGCCGCCATCGGCCTGCTGTTCACCCATGCCAGCAAGCGCGGCCGGGCCAAGACCGGCCTGCTGCTCAACGCGATTGTCATCGTTGTGGGCGTGATCCGCCTGAGCATAGGCGGTGGCATCATCTGATACGGGGCGGGGCTGGGGGCCGGCGAGGTACCGCCTGGGGGCGTAAAATAACGGGGCTGGCCGGAGGCCCTCCGGCGCCCTTTGCCTGTTGCAGGCAGCTTCCGCTCCCCGATGATCATCCGCCCCCGCCCGACTGGTTGGCAGTTGCTGTACATCCTGCGCGGCTCCATCGTGCCGGCCATCGCCCCCAAGGTGCTGGCCATCGGCGTGCTGGCGGTGCTGGTGGCGGCATTCAGCCGCAGCTGGCATCCCTTGGGAGGCAGCGGCCTGTCGGTGGTGCCGTTCACCCTGCTGGGCCTGGTGCTGTCGATCTTCCTCAGTTTCCGCAACAACGCCTGCCACGACCGCTGGTGGGAAGGCCGCAAGCTGTGGGGCCAGTTGCTGATTGAATCGCGCAGCTTCGCCCGCGAGGCCGCTGCGCTGCTGGCCGCCGAGCCGCAGCTGCGCCAGCGCAGTACCTGGCTGGTGATCGGCTTTGCCAGCGCCCTGGCGGCGCGCCTGCGTGGCCGCGACGAGCTTGCTGCCTGCGCGCCATGGCTGCAGCCGGACCAGACTGCGGTACTGGCGCGGCGCAATGTTGCCGATGGCGTGTTGAACCAGCTGGCCAGCGAACTGGCCGTGCCGCTGCGCGAAGGCCGGTTGGATCCGTATCTCTACGCCCAGTTCGAAGCGCGCCTGCATGGCATGGCCAGCGTGCAGGCCGGCTGTGAGCGCATTGCCGGCACGCCGCTGCCGTTTGCCTACACCTTGCTGCTGCACCGTTGTGCCTGGCTGTTCTGCGTGCTGCTGCCGTTCGGCCTGGCCGGCGCGCTGGGCTGGGCCACGCCGGTGGTGTCGATGCTGCTGGCCTATGCCTTCTTCGGCCTGGACCAGCTCGGCGAAGAGATGGAAGAGCCGTTTGGCCTCGAACCCAACGACCTGCCGCTGGACGCCATGGTGCGTACCATCGAAATCGATCTGCTCGACGCGCTGGGCCACAGCCCGCTGCCCGAGCCATTGCAGCCGCAAGGTTACCGGCTGCAATAACCCTGTTTCCAGAATCAAGGAGTACCGCGATGATCCATCCCCAGTACCGCCCGCGCCGCATGCGTCACGATGAATTCTCGCGCCGGCTGATGCGCGAAAACACGCTGACCAGCAACGATCTGATCTGGCCGGTGTTCGTGCATGAACTTGATGGCCGCACGCCGGTGGCCTCGATGCCGGGCGTGGACCGCATGTCCATCGACGAGCTGCTGCGCGAGGCCGAGCAGGCGCTGGAACTGGGCGTGCCGGTGATCGATCTGTTCCCGGTGATCGACCCGTCGCGCAAGTCGCTGGATGCGGCCGAAGCCTGGAACCCGGAGGGGCTGGCGCAGCGCGCCGTGCGCGCGCTCAAGCAGCGTTTCCCCGAGCTTGGCGTGATGACCGACGTGGCGCTTGACCCGTACACCACGCATGGCCAGGACGGCATCATCGACGACACCGGATACGTGCTCAACGACATCACCGTCGAGGCGCTGGTCAAGCAATCGGTATCGCATGCCGAAGCGGGTGTGGACATCATTTCGCCATCGGACATGATGGACGGCCGCATCGGTGCTATCCGCACCGCGTTGGACGATGCACGGCATATCAACGCGCGCATCATGGCCTATTCGGCCAAGTACGCGTCGGCCTTCTACGGCCCGTTCCGCGATGCGGTGGGCAGCTCCGGCAACCTGGGCAAGGCCGACAAGAAGACCTACCAGATGGATCCGGCCAACAGCGACGAAGCCATGCGCGAGATCGCGCTGGATCTGGAAGAAGGCGCCGACATGGTGATGGTCAAGCCGGGCATGCCTTACCTGGATATCGTGCGCCGGGTGAAGACCGAGTTCGGCGTGCCGACCTTTGCGTACCACGTCAGTGGCGAGTACGCGATGTTGAAGGCGGCTGCGGCCAACGGCTGGCTGGACGAGCGCAAGTGCGTGCTGGAGACGATGATCGGCTTCAAGCGTGCCGGTGCCGATGGCGTGCTGACCTATTACGCACCGCAGATCGCGCGTTGGTTGAAGGAGGTGTGAGATGAATGTTCCCGGTCTTGAGGGCTACAACTGGGCGGTGTGGCTGATTGGCGTGCTGGTGTTCGCCGTGGTGATTGGCGTGTTCATTGCCGCCATCGTGCGCGCCGGTAAGCGTCCGCCGCAGCTGCACTCTGCCGTCGAGCGGCTGCAGCGCGAGGCAGGGCAGGGTACGGATGTACAGGCCAAGCTGCGCGAGCTGGATCTGCGCAGGCAGGGCGGGCAGATCAGCGAGACCGAGTACGAGGCGATGCGCGCTGCGGTGTTGGCAGGGAAGTAGCTTTTGCTGGAGCTGGAAGCTTTAAGCAGAAGCACCCCTCCCCAACCCTCCCCTTGGCCTGCGGCCAAAGGGAGGGGGCTGGTGCTGCAGGCTGCCAAATATTGCCGGGGCGGCCGCTTGTCTCCCTCCCTTTCGCGTAGCGAAGGGGAGGGCCGGGGAGGGGTTGGCTCTCGCCTCAACGGCAGGACTCATCCCCATCAACAACCGGCGCCTTCATCCGGTACAGATCCATGCCGCCTGCCCTTGGCGCCCGCGCCTTGCCGCTGACCACCAGCTCGCCCGGCTTGTTGGCATCGATAAGCGCGCCACGCGTGTCGCTGTCGGCACTGTTGAACGATAGGTCCAGCAGGCGCGGCTCGGCCCACTGACCTTGCCGGCACTGTGACAACCACAGCTGGGTTCCGCCCTGCGCATTGGTACGGGCAACGATCACCCCGCGTCCGCCGCCCAGCCAGCTTGCATCCACTTCGTCGGCAGGCGTGCTGATGCCGGCCAAGCCCGTCACGGCGGCAAAGCCGTCACCACTAGCCCGCGCCTGCCACAGATCCCAGCCGCCGCTGCCGCCGCCGCGATTGCTGGCAAACAGCAGCCGGCCATCGTCGGCCAGCGCCGGCGAGCGCTCGTCCTGGCGGGTATTGATGGCCGGGCCCAGATTCTGCGGCGCCGCCAGGCTGCCATCGGCTGCTACCGCCGCCCGGAACAGATCCAGGCCGCCGTGCCCGCCCTTGCGGTTGGATGCGAAGTACAGCCACTGCCCGTCGCTGCTGAGAAAGGGGTCCAGCTCATCGGCGCTGCTGTTCAAGGCCAGTGGCTGCGGAGCGGTCCAGCGCTTGTCCTGCAGCTGCGCCTGCCACAGGTCCCAGCCGCCGGCACCGCCGGGGCGGGTGCTGGCCCAGATGATGCGCTGCCCGTCAGTCGACAGCGTTGCGCGCATTTCATCGGCGCCGGTGGAAACTATGCCCATGCCCTCGATGCCGAATTCGGAAAGCGCCGAGGCGATCGGGGTAAAGGGTAAACTCAGGCTCAGCGCGAGCAGCAAACGTCGGGTCCGCATAAGGGTCCAGTCAGCAAAATCCCGTCCAGTCTAGGTCATGCAGAGGATCCCAATGAGCGCACCACGCTACGCAGTTTTCGGCCAGCCCATCGCCCATTCGCAGTCGCCGCGCATCCAGTCCGCGTTCGGCAAGGCACATGGCATCGAAGTGGACTACCGCGCCATCGAGGCCTCGCCGGAAGATTTCGCTGCGGCGCTGGAAGCCTTTGCCGCCGACGGCGGCGTTGGCGCCAACGTGACCCTGCCGCACAAGGAAGCCGCCTTTGCGCTGTGTGCCACCACCACCTCGCGCGCCCACCGCGCCGGCGCGGTCAACACCTTGCTGCGCAAGGGCGAGCGCTGGCACGGTGACAACACCGACGGCATCGGCCTGGTGCGTGATCTCACCGGCCGCCACGGCCTGGACCTGCGCGGCCGCCGGGTGCTGCTGCTCGGTGCCGGTGGTGCTGCACGCGGTGTGGCACCGGCCTTGCTGGACGCAGGCATCCTCGAGCTGATCGTGGTCAACCGTTCGCCTGAGCGTGCCGATGCGCTGGTCGATGCGATGAGTGAACCCGGCCGTGTCATTTCCGCGTACTGGGATGCGCTGCGCGAACAGGGCGACTTCGAACTGATCATCAATGCCACCTCGGCCGCGCGTGGCGACGGCAGCGGTTTCAACCTGCCGCTGTCGCTGGTCAACAGCATGACCACGGCGGTGGACCTGAACTACGGCGAGGCTTCGATTCCGTTCCTGGCCTGGGCGCGTGCGGCCGGCTGCCGCAACAGCTTCGATGGCCTGGGCATGCTGGTGGAACAGGCGGCCGAGAGCTTCCAGCAATGGCATGGCATGCGCCCGGAAACCGATGCGATCTACGCCGAGCTGCGTGGCCGCGACGCGTTGCTGGTCACTGCGGACTGAGGCCGGCCCATGCAACCCACGGAATTGTTGACCACCTTGCTGGTTTCCATCGGCTACCGCCTGCCGATCCTGATTGCTCTTGGCGTGGCGTTGGTGATGTTGATCGATACCCCGCGCGGCAAGGTGCGCAGCGTAGCCTTGTCGGCGCTGGCCTTGCTGCTGGCGGTGGCCATGATTGGCGGCGTGCTCAGTGCAGTGCCCCTGCTGCTTATCGCAAGCGGCAATTACAGCAGCGTGGGTTCGATGAATACGCTGTTCAGCATAGGGCACCTCGGGTTGTCGCTGTTCGAAGCGGTGGGCTACGTCCTGCTGGCCTGGGCGCTGGTGCAGGCCCTGCGACGCCCGCAGGCCCCCGGCAAAGCCTGAGCCACCAACGCATTCGGTGAATGCGGGCGGGTATGGGAAAATACCCGCCTTGATTGAGCTGCGGGCAGGTTGGCGTGACGGAAAAAGTAGAAGCACCACGGGCGCTGACCGAGGACATCAAAACCGGCATCCGTGACGCTTACAGCAAGCTGCAGGCAAACACGCCGGGCTTCAGCACGCGCCGTTCGCAGAGCCAGATGATCGGTGTGGTGTCGCGCGCGCTGGGCACTGGCGGGGTCGGCGTGGTGGAAGCGCCCACCGGCGTCGGCAAGAGCCTGGGTTATCTGACCGCAGGCGTGCCGATCGCACTGGCCAGCAAGAAGAAGCTGGTGATCAGCACCGGCACCGTGGCGTTGCAGTCGCAGCTGGTCGAGCGCGACATCCCCAATTTCCTCAAGTCCACCGGCCTGCAGGCTACCGTTGCGTTGGCCAAGGGACGAACCCGCTATCTGTGCACGCGCAATGCCGCCGAAGCGCAGGGCGAAGGCGTTCAGGAGGGCATGTTCGGCGACGACGTGCAGCTCTACGACCGGCCGTTGGCGCCGATTGAAATGGACGTTGCCGAGAAGCTGACCAAGGCCTTCATCGAAGGGCGTTGGAATGGCGATCTGGACAGCGCTCCGGAAAACGTCACCCCCACGCTGCGCATGCGCATCACCACGCCGGCCTCTGCCTGCGCCGGGCGCCGTTGCGCGTATTCGTCGCAATGCCCGGTGCAGCGCGCGCGCACTGAAGTGCGTGATGCACAGATCATCGTCACCAACCATGCGTTGCTGCTGTCGGCCTTGTCATTGGGTGACAGCGACAGCGGCCAGCCGCTGATCGCAGCGCCTGGCGAAATGCTGCTGGTGCTGGACGAAGGCCATCACATCGGCAACGTCGCCATTGACCAGGGTGCAGCCAACCTGCCGCTGGACGACATGGCAAAACGCACCAGCCGCCTGCAGATCCTGATTGCCGGCGCCTACCGTGCGGTGGACAAGGACAAGCTCGGCAACCTGTTGCCCAACGAGGCCATCGATGTGGCGTCGCGCGTCAGCAAGTTGCTCAAGTCCTTCCGCGATGACATCGGCAACGTGTGGATTCCGCAGCCCGATGACCGCGAGCCGATGTGGCGCGCTGCCAACGGTCGCCTGCCTGAATCCTGGCGGCAGCCGATCGAAGTGCTGGCCGACGAAACCCGCACCTTGCTCAACTGGGCAACGGCAGCCGCTTCGGCGGTGGCCAAGGGCAAGCAGGACGATCCCGCCGTCGAGCGCCTGCAACGCAACCTGGGCATGGCCCAGGAAATGATCGAGCAGCAGTACAACCTGTGGGCCGGTTGGCGCCGCGAGGACAAGGAAGGCCAGCCGCCGATCGCGCGCTGGGTGACCATGTCACGCGATGGCGATTACATCCTGCATTGCTCGCCGGTGTCGGCGGCGATGGTGCTGCGCAAGCTGCTGTGGGACGAAGTGGACTCGGTGGTGATGACCTCGGCCACGCTTACCGGCGGCGGTGATTTCCAGTCCCTGGCGATCGACAACGGCATTCCGGAAGAAGCGGAGATGGTGTCGCTGGCTTCGCCGTTCGACCTGCCCAACCAAGCCGAGTTGATCGTGCCGCAATTCCCGGTGACCCCGGATGACCGCGAGCGTCATCCCAAGGAAGTAGCCAAGTACCTGGCCGCCGAACTGGACTGGGACAAGGGCAGCATGGTGTTGTTCACCTCGCGCTGGAAGATGGAAAAGGTAGCCGAGCTGATGCCGGCGACGCTGCGCAAGAAGGTGCTGGTGCAGGGTGACGGCGCCAAGCAGAAGATGATCGACGAGCACATCCGGCGCACCTCGGCGGGTGAGGGCTCGGTGCTGTTCGGCTTGAATTCGTTTGGTGAAGGCCTGGACCTGCCGGGCGAGGCCTGCACCACGGTGGTGATCACCCAGGTGCCGTTCGCGGTGCCGACCGACCCGCAGACCTCGACCTTGAGTGAGTGGTTCGAGAGCCGCGGCTTGAACTCGTTCAACCTGATTGCGATTCCGCATGCATTGCGGACGTTGACACAGTTCTCCGGGCGTTTGATCCGTACCTCGACCGATACCGGGCGGGTGATCATTCTGGATTCGCGTCTGCTGACGCGGCGCTATGGCAAGCGCATCATCGATTCGTTGCCGCCGTTCAAGCGGGTTATTGGCTGAGTGAAAATCCCCCAGCTGGCGCTACCATCCGCCAACCCGTAAAGTTCGCCGCCTTCCCCCGAATACCGAAAACCATGGCCACCCCGCACGCAGCCTTCCCCTGGACAGCGCACCTGCAGCGTCTGCAGCAACGCGACAGCACCTTGGCAGTGTTGGCGGCAGCGCCCATGTTCGCTGCCGAAGAAAAAGCGCTGACTTCTGCAGGGCAGGCACTGGAGCAGCTGTTGCTGGCCGGTGAGCATCTGCTCAAGGCAGACGCCGATGTTGGCTTGGTGGCTGACGAGTTGCGTCGCTTCCAGAAGTTCGCGCCGCCGGGACGGCCGTCGGTGCAGATCGTGCAGCTGCGCAGGCAGCAGTCGACCGTGCAGCAGGCGCAGCGGATCGCACGTCAGGCATTCATTCGCAATGCCGATGGTTTCGCGCGGGCGCTGGGGTTGGACGTGCCGCAGAAGCTGGGCGTAGTTGAAACTGTGATGCGTTGGCTGCGCGCCAACCTCGCGTAAGGCAGTTCTCCAGCTCCCTCCCTTGCGCAAAGCGCAGGGGAGGGTTGGGGAGGGGTGCCTTGGCCGTGGCTCGAGCTTTGGCAGTTGCAGTTGCTCTGGACTTTGACTCACCGGGCCCCTTCTGTAGCGACGGAGCCGGCAGACAAGACCCCGAACGGGGCGACGTGCAGGACGCACGTCGTTTTTCGACGATACAGGGATGTATCGTCGAAAAATCCTGACGGCGGAGTGGACCCGCGTCGCGTAGCGGCGTGGGCGCGGAGGCAGGGTGTGCTTTCTTTTGGTTATCTTTTCTTTGCACAAGCAAAGAAAAGTGACTCGCTCCCCGAAGGGGAGTGAAAGCTCTTGCCTTTGCCTTTGTCCTTGCCCTTGCCTCAACGGCAATCAAGATCAAGATCAAGGGCTTTCGCCCGCCTGCGGCGCGCGAGCACACCTTTCTTTGCTTGTGCAAAGAAAGGTGGCCCAAAGAAAGCACACCCTGCCTACGCGCCTTCCGCGCTGCGCGCTCCAGGTCCACTCCGCTGCCGGGATTTTTCGACGATACATCCTTGTATCGTCGAAAAACGGCGTGCGTCCTGCACGCCGCCCCATGCGGGGTCTTGTCCGTCAGCTCCGTCGCTGCGGAAGGGGACCCGGTAGGTCAAAGTCTAGAGCCACGGCCGAAGCCGAAGCCGAAGCTACCCCTCCCCAGCCCTCCCCTTGCCTGCGGCAAAGGGAGGGGGCTAGAGCAACAGCAACAGCAACAGCAACAGCAACAGCAGCAACAGCAACAGCAACAGCAACAACAGCAACAGCAACAGCAACAACAGCAACAGCAACAGCAACAACAGCAACAACAGCAACAACAGCAACAGCAACAGCAACAGCAACAGCAACAGCAGGGATCTTCGTTACTGCCCTCAGTGCCTTAGTGCCACAAGCCCAGGATCAGGCCGAACAGCACGAACTGTGCGGTGTGGTAGCCACCATCGATCGCCCACAACTTTCCGCTGCGCTGCGCGAACTGATAGTTGATGCCGAAGCTCGCCGCGACCATGCCAAAGCCTACGACCAATCCGCATAGCAATGCCTTGCGCAGTTCCGGTGCCGGGCCGATGAACCAGGCGAACGCGAACGCCGCCAGCAGCGAAAACAAGAACGCCACGCCAAATACCTTGCCCGGATGCCCCGGCGGTACTTCGCCGCCGTTTTCAAGGTTCCATGCGCGGCCAAACAGCACCGGTGAATACCACAGCCCGCCCAGCAGAAAGCTCGATACAGCGGCCAGCACCACGGCATAAACGTTCATGCGTTTCCCCAAAGCAGTGAGCGATGCCGCATCCTAGCGCCGCTGCAGGTACTTGCGTAGCCGCGGCCCAAAAAGAAGACCGGCGGGTTTCCCCGCCGGCCTCCTACCTCTCACACGTTTGCGGCGATGCCGCTCAGGCTTCCAGTGCCGCTGCCGGGCCGAAGAACTCGTAGTGGCTCTGCGTTTCCGGCACGCCGACATCGCGCAGTAGTTTCTTCACCTGCGCCATGAACGGCTTCGGCCCGAGGAAGTAGGCCTCGACGTCGCGCTCGGCCGGCAGCCACTGCTCCAGCAGCTCGCGGCTCAGGAAACCATCGGCATCGGCCTTGTCGCCGGGCAGCGCATCGCTGTAGCAGGTGTAGCTGCGCAGCTGCGGGTGCTGCTTCTGCTTGTCGGCGATGAAATCACGGAATGCGTGCACCTGGCCATTGCGTGCGCAATGGATGAAGTGCACCTGGCGGCCGCTTGCCAGGGCGTGCTCCAGCATCGGCAGGGTCGGGGTGATGCCGACGCCGCCGCTGATCAAGGCAATCGGGCGCTCGCCTGCAACTAGGGTGAAATCACCGGCCGGTGCGAACAGCTCCAGTGTGTCGCCGACCTGCACCTTGTCATGCAGATAGTTGGACACCTTGCCCATGTCTTCGCGCTTGACGCTGATGCGGTAGCCGCGGCCATCTGCGGCACGCGACAGTGAATAGTTGCGGCGCACCTCCTGGCCGTCGAGCTGCAGCTTCAAGCCGATGTACTGGCCTGGTTGGAAATCCACCACCGCGGCGCCGTCTACCGGCTGCAGATGGAAGGAGGTGATCTCGGCGCTCTCGCGGACCTTGTCGGCCACACGGAAACTGCGGGCGCCACGCCAGCCGCCAGGCGCGCTTTCGTTGGCGGCATAGGCCGACTCCTCGGCGCCGATCAGCAGGTCGGCCAGCATCTGGTAGGCGGTGCCCCAGGCGTCGATGATTTCGTCGGTGGCAACGTCCGGCCCCAGCACTTCGCGGATCGCGCGCAGCAGGTAGTGGCCGACGATGGGGTAGTGCTCGGGCAGCACCTGCAGGGCGACGTGTTTGGCCACGATCTGCCCAACCAGGGGGCCCAGTGCTTCCAGCCGGTCGATGTTCTTGGCGTACATCAGCACCGCGTTGGCCAGCGCTCGCGGCTGGTCGCCACTGAGCTGGTGCACGGGGTTGAAAAGGGGGCGCGCCGCATCGCTCTCGGTCAGCATCAGCCCGTAGAAATGCTTGGTCAGCGCTTCGCCGCCGGTCTCCAGCAGGGGGACGGTCGCCTTGATGAGGTCACGTTGGGTGGAGCTGAGCATGGTGAGAGGTTCCTGCTGCGGGGGTGACCACATGTTCCCCCTTCACCTGCAGCGTTCTCGATGATTTAAGTCAAGGAGTGGCCGGATTGATGGGCTGAATGCGGCTCATGCGCAGTCACCGCGCCTGGCGGAATCGCAATGCCTGCAAGCCTTGCACGAGCCCTTCGCGGCGAGAGAGAAGCGTAGTGCCGAGCCATGCTCGGCAAGGGGCTTCACCGGTAAGCCACAGCCGACCGGCAAGGCCCAGCCGAGCATGGCTCGGCTCTACAACAGCGGGGCGTGTTTGCGAGCGCGGAAAGCTCAGTCCGCTTCGGGGCGGTTCAATGCCGACGTCATGGCTGCTGCATCCTCGCGGTTGAGGAACAGGTACTCCAGTTCGGCATTGCCGAACTTGTCTTCCAGTTCCTGCTTGCGCACCGGATGGTTGCCGAAGCGGAAATGGGTGCTGCCGTCATCGACGTTCTCGATGGCGTACACGCCGAAGGACGGCGGATTTGTCAGGGTGCCTTCCAGCTTGACGGATGCCGGGTCGATGGCGCGCTGGATGAGGTCTTCTAGATCGATCATGGCGTAGCAACAGGACTGATGGGGGTGTTTGGGGGAAGTGGAATCGCTGGCGCGGCCCACGTCAATGCGTTTGATGCTTCCAGTTGCGTCGCTTGCCATCGGATAACCACTCGATGGCCAAGGCAATACGCTGCTGGCGGGTACTGTCACGTTTGGCTTCGCCTATCCATTCCAGATAATCGCGTTGGTAGCCGGGTGTGAAACCGTCAAAGTGGGCCTTGGCTGCCGGTACAGTTGCCAACGCTTCGGCAAACGCCGGCGGCATCGGCAGCGGCGCGCGCGGAGCGGCTTTGGGCCGGCTTGCACCGGCATCAATCCGCTGCGTGGCGGCGCGCAGCTGGTTGCTGAATTCGCGTTTGCCGGGCAGGTCGCGCAGCGACTGCAGGCGGCCGTACTGGCCCATGGCCGAGTCGTCGCCCTTGCCATCGGCGCGTTGCCAGAAGCCCAGCGTGGCGTGCGCCTTGAATGCAGCCATGCCGCACAGCAGTTTGCCCTTGTAGAGGAAGGCTGGCATGCCCCACTTGATCGCCTCGGTGGCCGCGCCGCAGCCGCTGTGCACACGCTGGCGGATCTCGCGCAGGATGGGCTGGGCGAAAGCGGCGGCATTGGCGATGTAGGCGTCGACGCGGGGATCGGCTGTGGACATGACTGGCCTCGGATGGGCGCAGCCTGCCGTCACTTGCGCACTAAAACAAGCCCATCGTGGCGATGGGCTCGAATGCCAGCTGATTTGGCACGGTCAGGTACGGCGGGCGTGCCTTGCCAGGCCACTGCACAGTGCGATGAAGGCGGTGAAGGCGGCCATCGACAGGAACTGCAGGCGGGTTTCCGGGGTGAGCAGCAGCAGCGCGAAGATCAACGCCAGGATAGCCAGCGCCAGCACCGTCAGGAACGGGAAACCGGCCATCCGGAACGGCAGCGGCGTGCCCAGGCGGTCGGCGCGGCGGCGCAGGATCAGCTGCGACACCAGGGTGATGGTCCAGACCAGCAGGCAGGTGGAGCCGACCACGTTGAGCAGCACCGGCAGTACCTTGTCCGGGTAGATCAGCTCCAGCACGGTGGCGGCAAAGCCGAACAGCACGCTGGCCAGCACCGCCACCACCGGTACCTGGCGCGTATTGGTGACGCCCAGCCAGCGCGGCGCCTCGCCACGTTCGGCCAGCGAATAGATCATCCGCGAGGCGCCGTACAGATTGGCATTGAGCGCCGACAGCAGGGCGATGACCGCGATCAGGGTGATGGCGGTGGCCGCACCCGGGATGTTGGCCACCTGCAGCACGGCGGCAAACGGCGATTTGAGGGTGGGGCTGTTCCACGGCACCACCGCGATGATCACGCCGATCGAACCGATGTAGAACACCAGGATGCGCCAGGCCACGGTGCGGATGGCGCGCGCCAGGCTGCGTTCCGGGTCCTGGGTTTCGGCCGCGGCCACGGCCACGATCTCGGTGCCGCCGAAGGCGAAGATCACCACCAGCAGCGCCGCACCGATGCCGGCCAGGCCCTTGGGCATGAAGCCGTCGTGGCCGGTGATGTTGGCCAGGCCCGGCGAGGGTACGTCCGGCAGCAGGCCCAGCAGCAGGGCGATGCCGATCAGGATGAAGGCGATGATGGCGCCGACCTTGAGGATGGCGAACCAGAACTCGAATTCGCCGTAATTGCGCACACCCATCATGTTGATGACGGTGAACACCACCATGAACGCCAGCGAGGTCAAGGGCACCGAGAGCTGCGGCCATACCGAGGCCAGCAACCCGGCCGCACCAACCGACTCGGCGGCGATCACCACCACCAGCTGCGCCCACCACAGCCAACCCACGGTGGCGCCGGCAGTGGCGCCCAGGGCATCGGCGGCATATACCGAGAACGCGCCGCTTGCCGGCCGTGCGGCGGCCATCTCGCCCATGGCGTGCATCATGATGATGACCAGGGTGCCCGCTACCAGGTAGGAGATCAGCACCGCCGGACCGGCTGCCTGGATACCCACACCCGAGCCCAGGAACAGGCCGGCGCCGATCGCGCTGCCCAGCCCCATCATGATCAGCTGGCGTGGCTTGAGTGCACGTTCCAGCTTCTGTGGAGGAGTGCTGGCCGGGGCGGAAGAAGTGCTGGGCATCGGCAGGAGTTTCGGTGTTGAGAAGGGCGACACGATACCGCGTCCGTCCGCTGTCGTGTCCGCCCCGGTGCCTGCGGCCGCCGACAAATCGCTACGATGATTGCCTCGGCGCCGTTGTGCGCCTGCAGCAAGTGGTGGTTGCATGCGCGGTCTGGATTTCAGCTCTTGGCAGGGCCTGCTGTCGACCTTGTTTGGCCTGGCGATCATCACCCTCATCGGTGTAGGCATTCGCTTGTTGGTGATGCAGGTGGTGCAGCAGAAGCGTGAAGCGGCCAATCGGCAGATCAACGAAAGGCTGAAAACCCTGATCGCCGCCTACAAGACCCTGGGCGGCTCCTTTACAGGTGATCTCAGCGTTGACCCCAGCCATCTGCGCGACCTGCGCCGACGCGCTGCCGAGCTGGCACAGGGCCAGGCGGTGACCACCGCCGAGGGCACGGTGCTGCTGCCGGTGGTGGACCCGGGCGAGGCCGGTGAGCGCGCCCGGCGCATCCGCGATGCGGTGGAAGCGGCGTTGTCGGACGTGATCCTGCTGGGCACCGAGGAACAGGTGCGGCTGGCCGCGCGCGCTGCCACCGACATGGTGGAAGGCCGGCCGATCCATACCGCCGAGCTGGTGGTGTCGCTGCGCGATTTCATCCGCAGCGTATTGGACCTGGAAGTGATTCCCGCAGCCGTCGCCATTCCGCAGCAGGGGCCGTTGCGCCCGGCCGGCAGCGGTGGCGGTGGCAAGGGTGGCGGCAAGGCGGGAGACAAGGAAGGCGGTGGTGCCGGCAAGGGCGGTGCTGGCGCCGGTGGTGGCATGGGCGGCATGGGGGCCGGCATGGGCATGGGTGCCGGGTTGGGCTACGGGGCGGGGCGCAGCGGGGATGATGACCCCGAGCGCGGGCCCTGAGCACCCGCCCTGGCCGTTACAGCAGGCCGGGGATCAGCATCCGGGTGCGCGCCGCATAGTCGGCATAGGCCGGACCGAAATGCGCCGCCAGGAAGCGTTCTTCCTGGCGCAGCTTGGCCCAGAACGAGGCCAGCACGATCAGCACGGCGATAACCCCGCGCCAGTCGCCGACCATCAGCGCGTTGCCGCTGAACATCAGCAGCAGGCCGCTGTAGATGGGGTGGCGCACGCGTGCATAGGGGCCGCTGGTGATCAGCTCATGGGCTTGCTTGATCTGCACATTGCCGCTCCAGTTGCGGCCCAGCCGCCAGCGCGCCCAGATCGCCAGGACCACACCGCAGATGCACAGCAACAGGCCAATCGTGTAGACCGGCAGCGAATGCGGCACAAACTGCTCGCGCAGCCAGCTATGCCCGAACCATGGTCCCGGGCCGAGCAGCAGCACTGCCACCAGCAGCGGCAGCCAGTACACCAGCAGCTGTTTCCAGCGTGATTCGGTGCGCGTCACCGGCTTGGCCTGCAGGGCGGTCACGCCCCAGTAGACCAGCAGGATCAGCCAGCACAGTTTCAAGCCCAGATCGAAGGCCAATGGCATTGCCTGCACCGCGCATTGTGTGGGGCGAGCGGCAACCTTATACCGCTGCCCGGCCAAGCTTGTCAGCAGCGGATGAACGCCGCGCACTGCCCAGCCGCAGCGCTGCACTCAGGCAATGCGTTCAACCCGGCACTGCCGGCATAACGGGTAGTTTTCCAGCAGCGGCAGGATCGCCGCATGCATGCGCTCGAAACTCTCGCCGTACATGTACAGCGCGGTTTCGGTGGGGCCCTGCCAGTGGCTGTTGACCATGCCCAGGCCTTCCAGGCGGCGCTCGCATTCGTCATGCACGTGGTTGGAATCGCATACCTCGTAGATTTCCTCCGGCAGCGCGGTGCCGTTGAGGTAGAGGCCCAGGCCCTCGTGCCGGCCCAGCGCGATGCGCTTGCCGTCGCTGCCGGCGATCATGTACGAACCTTTCGGTGCCAGCATCGCTTCGAACAGGCGCCCGACCATGGCCACCCTGTCGGGGCTGAGGTCATCCACACGCACTTCGATGTCGCAGGCGGCTACTTCGCCGTTGTCGGCGAGCAGGGTGCCGCCGCCTACTACCTCAGCGCCCAGGTCATGCGCATTGCAGGCATCGCTGAATGCGTCTTCCAGCTCGGCACGGTGCATCGGTTGCAGGCGCGCGTTGAGCGTGACGATGACCACGCCTGCGGTTTTCTTCTTGAACATTCCCAGCATTGCTGACTCCGGCGACAAGGAACGGGCGTTCCCAGCCGTGGCCGGTCAACATTCCCCCTGCGCGCAGTATCGGCAGCGAGGTGTGCAGACCAGGTGCAGATTCCGTGAGATCCATCACGATTGTGCCGGGCCGGCTGTTCAGCGTCAGCCCATAGATGCTGAACAGCCACGCGGCACAATGGGCATCGGGCAGACTGGCCCGATGCCCGCACTGCCTTGCGGCGATGCTTACTTCCAGCGCGACTTGCCGCGGATGTAGCGGGCGGCGTCTTCCAGCGAGGTGGGCAGGTATTCCGACCACAGGTTCGGCGGGTAGGCGTTCTGGTAGGTGTCGTAGACGTCGCGGAACAGATCCATGTGCACCACCGGCTGGCGCTTGCGCGCACGCAGCTCGGCGATCGGCACGCGGCCCAGCACCAGGGTTTCTTCCTTGCTTTGCGCCTCGGCGATGGCCTTGCCGCTGGGGTCGTACAGGGCGGTGCCGCCTGAGCCCGGGTCATCGAAGTAAGGGCCGTTGTCCGGCGAGATCGAGTTGTTGACGATCGAGGAGTAGACGCCGTTGTACATCGCGCAGGCGGCGACATCCATTTCCGAGAAACCGCCCGAGGCGGTGCGCAGGAACACCTCGGCGCCCTTGAACGCCATCGCCCGGAACAGCTCGGGTTCGCGCTGGGTGGAGCTGGTGCAGATGTTGCCGAGCGGGGTGCGGGTGACCGGTACCACTGCGTCACGGCCGTACATTTCCACGTAGCGGTCGAGCACGTCGTAAGTGGTGGTGGTGAACAGCTCGAAATCCGGGAAGGCACCCTTGAGGTTGCGCGGCTTCCAGTGCTTGTCCACGATCTCGCCCTTGTCGTTCATGATCGTGGTGATCGACAGCACGTGGCCCGGCCAATCCGGGTCAGTGGCGTAGGCGCCAAACACGATCCAGGTGCCGTACTGGCGTGCCTTCTTGGCGATGGCCTCGGTTTCCTCACCGGGAATGGTGATGGCGAACTTGAGGATTTCCTCACGGGTCCACTTGCGCCAGCCGGTGAGCGGGAATTCGTGGAACTGCAGCAGGTCGGGTTTGGCGTGGTAATGCGCCTTGTCGATCAGGTCCAGCATGTGCGCCAGGTTGGCCTTGGTGGCCGACTTCCATTCGCGCGCATCGAAGCTGTGCACGCGCGACTGCACCAGGCCCAGGGTCCAGGCCGGCTTGGCCAGCTCCACGGTTGCATAGGTGCCATCGGTGCGCTCATTGAGCGCGTCCGGGCCCTTGCCCATTGCCGCCTGCGCCGGTGCCGAGGCACCCAGCAGGGACGGGCCAACCGCGCCCAGCGCGGCCAGGCCGGCGGCACTGCCCAGGAAATGTCTGCGGGTGTTGCTCATTGCGTACCTCGGTGGTTGATAGCCTGGATCATGTTGGTTGCGGTTGCGGTTGCGGTTGCGGTTGCGGTTGCGGTTGCGGTTGTTTGTGCAGTTGCAGTTGCCCCGGCTACTGCCTTCGCCTTCGCCTTCGCCTTCGCTTTCGCCTTCGGTTTTGTTTTTGTTCTTTTGCTTTTTGCTTTTTGCTTCTGGCTTCTGGCTTCTGGCTTCTGGCTTTTGGCTTCTGGCTTTTGGCTTTTGCAATTGCTTTTGCAATTGCTTTGGCTTTTGCTTCTGCAGCTTCCCTTCTCCCGCTTGCGGGAGAAGGTGCCCCGAGGGGCGGATGAGGGGAGCTTTAAAGCTTTAAAAGCTTCCCCTCACCCCAACCCCTCTCCCGCATGCGGGAGAGGGGCTCAAGCAGTATCTGCAGTGTTCAAACAAACTCGGGGCGCCATCGCGCCCCGAGTCATCATTCCGTTTGCGTAATCAGATCGGGTCGCCGTTGAAGCTCTCGCCCTTGATCTTCTGCCAGTCGCGGCTGACGAACTTCTCGTCGATCAGGGTGCGCTGTACCAGCACGCCGTTCTTGTACCAATGCCAGATGCGGTTGCGCATCTGCCCGCAATCGGAGAGCTGGATCATCTCGTACAGCTCCAGACCTTCCTCGCCCTTGCGCTTCCAATACAGCATGACGGTGCGGTGGTGATCGTCCAGCGGCACTTCGGCGGCCCAGCCGTAGATCAGTTCGTTGTCGAAGATCACCCGGCCAAATTCATAGCGCGTCGGGAAGTCACGCACTTCCACCTTGCCGTCGGCCCAGCTGTAGTGGTTGGTCTGGTGGTAGGGCAGGTTTTCGTCGCTGGTGAAGCGGCAGATCAGGCGCGACTTGTGCTCATCGATCTTGTCGCCATTGGCATCGTAATAACGGTACACGCCGTCCCAGACGCCTTCGTGGCGGGCCAGCAGCGGCATGTGCAGTTGCATGTTCGGCATTGCGGTTTCCCTTGTGGTCGTATTGATGTCATCAGTTGAGGCTGGGCCTCATTCGTTGCGAAGTGCATCCATCACTTCTTCCATCGGCACGTCCATAGCACCGCCTTCCAAGGCCTCGGTTTCCTGCTGCACGATGCGCAGGACCCGGGCGATGTATTCCTTCATCCACAGCGTCCGCTGGGCTTCGGCCTCACGGTCCGGTCGGAACTGGTCCAGTTCCTCGCTGCTGAGCAGGCCTTTGCTTTCGATCAAACGTTCCAGCGCATCCAGCCGCTGGTGGGTCACCGCGTTCTCCATGGCGATGGCCATGGCGATGGAGAGCACGCGCTCGACATCCGGGTCCTTGAAGAAGTACGGACGCTTGCCACGGGCGCGGCTGCCGGCCAGGGCGATCGGATCGATGCTCATGCTTTCCACGCTCCAAACATGGTCCACAGCGCAGCACGGCCGTGGTCTTCGCCGCTTTCGCTGGCGACCGGGAAGATGTCCCGGTCGACCACGCCGCGGACTTTGGTTTCGAAATAGCGTTCGGCATCGAAGCCAGCCGCGGCCATCATCTGGCGCAGGTCGTACTCGTGCATCACGCTCCAGAACGGCTCGTTGTTGTTGTACGCATCCCAGTCACGGATGAACTGCTCGTATGGGTCCATGCCGTGGTACTGCGGCTGTTCCAGATGCGCGGTGAGGCCGCCGGCTGCCAGCAGGCGATGGATTTCGCGCAGTTTGCGCGGCATCGCCGTGGCCGAACTCTCGTGCCAGAACATCGAGGTGGTGATCAGGTCGAACGCGCCGTCCGCATAATCCAGCGCCTCGCCATTGGCCTGGCGGAAACGGATGTTGTTCACCCCCAGGGCGCGGGCGCGTGCATGCGCATAACGCAGCATCGGTGCGGCCACGTCGATGGCGATCACCTCGGCGTCCGGGAAGGCCTGCGCCAGCGGCACGATGTTGTGGCCGACCGTGCAGCCGATATCGAGGATGCGGCGCGGCTTGAATTCGGGGTGCTGTTCTTGCAGCCACTGCGCCAGTGCCTGGCCGCCGCCATCGTTGTAACGGCCGAGCATGCCGCCGGTGGTGGCGAAGATGCCGCAGTCGTAGTTGGCGGCCGCCGATACGTCATCGGCCAGCAGTTCGGTGTGGTAGCCGCCGGGCATGCAATGGATGTCGACGGCGCTGGAGTAGCGCGGCACCTTCACCGATGCGTCCAGCTGCAGGCCATCGTCACTGGCATTGAGCGCGCGTGCCTTGTCGATCAGCGCATCCACCTGCTTGAGCACCAGGCCGCGACCGGCCTGCTGGCGCATCTCCATGCTGCTGCGGCGCAGGGCGCTCCAGGTCTGGTAGATGCCATCGGCAGCCATCGCCTTGCGTACTTCGTGGCGGGTTTCCGGGGCGCGGCCTTTTTCCTTCTCGAACGCCGGCTTCACCCGCTGCTCGTAAGCCAGCTTGACCTTGGGGCTGAGCTGGGTGGCCAGGTAACCGTTGAGGTTGGCGAGGAAATCGAAGCGTGCCGTGTCATCGAGCGCGCTGTCAGGGAACACCGCGTGGCGGCCTACGTGCTGCCAACTCGGGGGTAGGGCTTGCTGGCTCATGGCAACTCCTCGAAAGGCTTCAAGTTCTAAAGTTATATCTATATGTCATGCGGATCTGCTCAGGGTCAAGCGTCCGTTGGTACCAGTGCGGCGGATGCCGCTATGTGGGCCATGAACGGCGTTGATGCCGGCCGCCACCAGGCCGCCCTCACACCCCCGAATCCCGAATTTCTCAAATGTCCGGACAAAATACCAGTGCCGATTTTCACATCGTCGCCAGGTCATTTCTTGTTGCAAAGCAACATCTTGCGCAATCCCGCCAAGGCCTGCTGCTGCAGCGTTTTCACACGCCCCAGCACTGCCACGGGATCTGCGACATAGGTTCTACAAATGATTGGACAATCATGTACTAATGATATAGCTATATGACATCTTTGATGGGTCAACAGACTCGTCTTCCGTGGTCCGGAGCACGCCAGCCGCTGGCTTTCTGGCTCCACTTCAACCGGGGGGTTAGACGTGATTCGAATGTCATCCGTTTTGCTGGCTGCCGCAATTGCACTTTCGCCACAGGCGAAAGCGCTGGATCTGCAGTCCGAACAGGGCAGCGTTGAGGCAATGGTCAAGCTGCGTTGTTCGCTGGACCCGAAACAGGAAGAGATCCTGTGGTGGGCCGGCACCTTGTTCTCGCAGGAGCCGGGGCAGAAGCCGGCACCGCAGCTGGGCTTCGAGGGCTACAACATCTGCCGTGCCGAAAAGCAGGCCGATGGCGTGTGGCGCCTGTATACCCGCGAGCTGACGTTCTACCGCGACCTGAAGACCGGCAAGATCATCGACAGCTGGGACAACCCGTTCTCCGGCGAACGCAACGAGGTGGTGCAGGTTGCCAACGACCCGGTCAACACCGTGCTCAATGCACCGGGCCGGCCGCTGCACCTGCCGTGGGTGGAAGCCGGTGACCAGGTGATGTTGACGCTCAACATTCCGTTGGCCTATCCCAACCCGCTGCAGCCCAGCGAATTCCCCGCTGAATCTTCCGGCCCCACCTACATGGGCTCGGAGCATTTCATGTTTTTCGCGCCCCGCGCGGACCTCGAAAACCCGGCGCTGAAGAGCGTGCCGGTCACCTACGGCTGGACCCGCATCGGGCCGTGGCTCCCCTGGATGAAGCTGGGCACACGCCCGGGCAATCTGCTGTACGTCGCGCAGGGCAACAAGCGCGCCTCGGTCAGTGAACTGCCTGCCGATATCCAGGAACTCGTCCGTACCCGCTACCCGGAGTACGCACGCGCACCTGAAACCTGGGTGCAGCCCAACGTCACCAGCTGGAGCTACTACAAGCAGCTCAAGCAGGGCGCGGCGGCGAAACAGCAGGACTGAAGTACGGAAACACAGGACGGAACCCTCCCCCAAGACGGCGCATCCATCCTCCCAATCCATTCCGATCAAACTTTCCAGTCGGGAAATAAATGAAAATCATCAAGCCAGACCTGCTGTGCTCCTCGATCGCCTTTGCACTGATGTTGTGCGCAGGCAACGCCGCGGCCCAAGCCGCGGACGAATCGGCTGCACCGCCGGCCGCCAACAGCGATGCCGTACAGAGTCTTGACCAGATCACCGTAACCGCACGCGGCGTGTCCGAGCCGCTGCAGCAGATGCCGCTGCCGATCACCGCCATGTCCGCGCAGACCATCGAGAAGAAGGGCCTGGTCGACGTGCGCGACATCGCCAACCTGTCGCCAAGCTTCTCGTTCAAGTCCGGCTACGGCCGCGGCTTCGATCGCCCGGTGATCCGCGGCATGTCCAACATCCAGGGCGAGTCCAACGCCTCGTTCTTCATCGACGGCATCTATGTCGAAGGTGACATCTCCAGCTACGGCCTGGAGAACATCCAGCGCGTGGAAGTGATCCGTGGCCCGCAGTCGGCGGCGTTCGGTCGCCGCACCTTCTCCGGCGCGGTGAACTTCATCACCAAGCGCCCGGGCAGCGCACCGGGCGGCAAGGTCACCCTGGGCGCCGGCAACTACGGCCAGGAAAAAATGGGCCTGTTCTATTCGGGCGGCAATGAAGACGGCTCGTTCGGTTACGACCTGAGCCTGAACAAGCGCGGCAACGATGGCGTGTTCTACAACAGTGCCTCGGGCAGGAAAGACCTCAACGGCACCGAGACCATCAGCGGCATGGCCGCCATTGCCTGGTCGCCGACCGATGCGCTGGATATCACCGCACGGGTGATGCAGCAGAAGAGCCGCGACCAGCACTTTGCCGTTGCGCGCCTGGGCAGCAACAACCTCAACTGCTACCTGCCCGAGTACAGCGGCGTTTCGGCCGGTGGTGTGCCGATCCTCGAGTCGCGCCGCCGCGGCTACTACTGTGGTGAGCTGAAGGCACCGGCGGGATACGCGCTGAACACCAAGGAATTCGAGAGCGCCGGCTACTTCCCGGGGCGCAAGACCGACCTGCTGCGTACCAGCGTGGTGGTGGACTACCTGTTCGCCAATGGCTGGAACCTGACCTCGACCTCGGCCTACAACAAGAGCGATACCTATTCGGCCAGCGACCAGGACTACAGCGCCATTCGCGGCTACGGCGGTGGCTTTGAAAGTTTCGCCGACACCGGCGTCAAGAACTGGTCGCAGGACATCCGCCTGACCACCGACCAGAACCTGGCTGTGTCGGGCATGCTTGGTGCGTACTACTACAAGCAGCAGGCGCTGCCCGGCTGGGGCGGCGACCTGACCGGCTACACCATCGGTGGCAGCAAGGTGGTCACCCCGGTGCCCACAGACCCCGATGACCAGACCGTCAACAAAGCGCTCTACGGCCTGATCAACTGGCGCATCAACGACCAGTGGACCACCTCGCTGGAAGGGCGTTATGCGCGCGACGAAATCAGCAAGGGCGGCACCGACATCCGTGTGCTGGCCGGCAGCACCTACCGCCAGCCGTATGCATTGGCCAAGACCTTCAGCAGCTTCACCCCGCGCTGGACCTTGAGCTACCAGGCGCAGGAAAACGTCAATCTGTACGGCTTGGTGTCCAAGGGCAACAAGCCGGGCGGCTTCAACACCGACGTCTACCGTGCCGACTTCCTCGAAACCGAGCGTGACGCGCTGATCGCGCGTGGCTTGAGCACGTACAAGGAAGAAGAGGCTTGGAACTACGAGCTGGGCATGAAGAGCGATTGGCTGGACGGCACCTTGCGTGTCAACGCCAACATCTACCAGATCGACTGGACCAACCAGCAGCTGACCGAAACCGGCCCGGTGATCCGCAAGAACGGCTCGCTGTTCTCGACCAGCTACACCACCAATGTCGGTGAATCGCGCATCCGTGGCTTCGAGCTGGAAAGCCAGTGGGCGTTCGCGCAGGGCTGGCTGGCCAGCCTGGCGTATTCGTACACCGATGCCGAGATCCTGAAGTTCATCAGCCAGGACCAGGCCGATCTGTTCTCCGACAGCAACGCCCCGACGCTGGCGGACCCGGCCGCTGATGCTGCCGGCGCCACGCTGCCGCGCGTACCCAAGCACAAGGCGACGCTGGGCCTGATGTATGACGGCGCACTGTCCAATGGTTGGGAATACACCGCCAACATGGACGTGAACTACGAGGGCAAGCGCTACATCCAGGTCGACAACTTGGCTTATATCGGCGCTTCCACCCGTACCAACTTCCGCTTCAGCATCCGCCCGACCGAGCAGCTGCAGGTCTCGGCCTATGTCAACAACGCGTTCAACGACCGCACCCTGGAAGACGCACAGCGCACGATCAATCCGGACGCTTACGTGGCAGTGCCGGCAGTGCCGCCGTTGACCGGCGTGGCCGTGACCAACCTGCGCGACTTCGGTCTTACCCCGTCGTTGCCGCGCATGTACGGCGTGGAAGTCAGCTACAAGTTCTAAGCGGTAAACGCGGGCTGGGAGAACGCGCTGCGTCCTCCCAGTCCGCGAATCGCCTGTTTGGATTCATCGAAAGTCATCAAAGCGTCCTTCCCACCTGTGTGGGAAGGACGGCAGTGAAGCAACAGCAACCCGCACCCTCAGGTTCCCGCAATGCAACGACGCGATTTCATCAAGGGAGTTTCCGCCATGGCCGCACTGTCGTTGCTGCCGGGCATGCTGCACGCCAAAGTGCCGAGCAGCGATGTGATCGTGGTCGGCGCCGGTCTGGCCGGTTTGGCTGCCGCGTATGCGCTGGAAGCGGGTGGTGCCCGCGTTACCGTGCTGGAGGCCAACCCGCGCGTTGGCGGCCGCCTGCAGACCGTGGTGCGCAATGGCATCCGTTTTGAAATCGGCGGCGTGGAAGTGGGTACCGGCTACGAACGCGTGCATGCCCATGCCAAACGCGTGGGTGTCGGCATCGAGCCACCGTCGGTCGCCTTGCCGAGCGCCGCAGGGCTGGGGCTGGTACTGGGCGACAGGCTGGTGCCTGCGCCGCAATGGGGTGAAAGCCCCCTCAATACATTGCAGGGCCGCGAACATGGCCTGTTGCCGCCGATGCTGCTGGCCACCGCGATCGGTGAGCTGGGCCTGCCGGCGCCGGACAGCTGGCGCGACCCCAACAATCTCTCGCTGGATATCCCGCTGGCGCAACTGATCGCCAGCAAGGGCTGGTCGCCGCAGGCGCTGCAGTGGATGGATATCGGCAATAGTTTTTCCTCGCTGCAGACCATCAGCGCGCTGGATGCCCTGCGCCGCGATGCGCTGCGGCGGTTTGGTTCGAAGGGCACCGGCTGGGTGCAGGGCGGCAGCCAGGCGCTGCCCGAGGCCATGGCCGCCTCGCTGGCGCAACCGCCGGTGCTCGATGCCCAGGTCACCCGGGTGGAGTCCTCGCGCGGCACGCTGGAAGTGCGCTGTGCTGACGGCCGCCGCTTCCGCGCTGCGCACCTGTTGCTGGCCCTGCCCAGCGGGCCGCTCAGCCGCATCGCCATCGATCCGGCACCACCGGTGGCGCAGCAGGGAGTGTGGTCGGCACGTGGCGCCAATGCGGTGACTACCGTGCACCTGCAGCCCACCCGCAAATTCTGGGAAGACGACGGCCTGCCGCTGTCGCTGTGGGGCGATGGCCCGCTGCAGCGCGTGTTTGCGGTGCCCGGCGCCGATGGCCAGATCAACCGGCTGATCGTCTGGCTCAACGGCGCGATGGCCCGGCACGCCGACACGCTTGACCGTGAGGCGCGCTTTGCGTGGGCCATCAACGCCATGCAGCGGCTGCGCCCGGCATCAAAGGGCGCGCTGCTGCCGCTCGAGACCCGCAGCTGGGGCAATGACCCGCTGGCCGATGGCGCGTTCTCTGAAATCGCCCCCGGCCGTTTCCTGGAAACCCTGCTCTGGGCCAATACCCCGTTCGGCAACATCCACTTTGCCGGCGAGCAGACCGAACTGCAGGTTCCGGGCATGGAAGCGGCCGTCAGCTCGGGCGAACGTGCAGCTGCAGCAATTCTTTCGGCCTGATTGAACTACCTTATCCCCTACCTTCCGGGCGCGGATGCGCCTTCCAGAGACAGTAATGAGCCTGAAGACACTGAACCCCTACGATTTGTTCGACGTGCGTTCGCTGCTGAGCGAGGAAGAACGCGCTGTACAGGATTCCGTCGCCCGTTTCACCGATGAGCGCGTGTTGCCGATCATCGGCGATTGCTTCGACCAGGGCCGCTTCCCGAACGAGCTCATCGGCGAAATCGCCGACATGGGCCTGCTCGGCAGCTCGCTGCCGGAACAGTACGGCGGCGCCGGTTTGAACAGCGTCAGCTACGGCCTGATCTGCCAGGAACTGGAGCGCGGCGATTCCGGCATCCGCAGCTTCGTCTCGGTGCAGAGCTCGCTGTGCATGTACCCCATCTACGCCTACGGTTCGGAAGAGCAGCGCATGCGCTGGCTGCCGGACATGTCGCGCGGCAAGGTGATCGGCTGCTTCGGCCTGACCGAAGCTCACGGCGGCTCCGACCCGGCGGCTATGAAAACCCGCGCGGTCAAGGACGGCGGCGACTGGGTGATCAACGGTTCCAAGATGTGGATCACCAATGGCTCGGTAGCCGACATCGCCATCGTCTGGGCCAACACCGATGAAGGCGTGCAGGGCTTTGTCATCGAGAAGGGCACCCCGGGTTTCACCACCCAGGAAATCAAGCACAAGATGAGCCTGCGTGCCTCGGTGACCGGCGCGCTGTTCTTCGACAACGTGCGCGTGGCCGATGCCAACCGCCTGCCCAACGTGAAAGGCCTGAAGGGCCCGCTCGGCTGCCTCACCCAGGCCCGCTACGGCATCACCTGGGGCCCGCTGGGTGCGGCCATCGCCTGCCTGGACGAAGTGCTGGCCTATACCAAGGAGCGCATCCTGTTCGGCCGCCCGGTAGCCGCCACCCAGAGCGCGCAGATCAAGATGGCCGACATGGCCCGCCGCATCACCGCCGGTCAGCTGCTGGTACTGCAGCTCGGCCGCCTGAAGGATGCCGGGCAGATGCAGCCGCAGCAGGTGTCGCTGGCCAAGTGGAACAACTGCCGCCTGGCCATCGACATCGCCCGCGAATGCCGCGACCTGCTCGGCGGTGCCGGCATTACCACCGAACACGGTGCGATCCGCCACGCGCTGAACCTGGAGTCGGTGATCACCTATGAAGGCACCGAGACCGTGCACCAGCTGGTGATCGGCCGCGAGCTGACCGGCATCAACGCGTTCTGATGATGGACGGCCTGCACACCACAATGCAGGCCATCTGCCTGCGGCAGGTTCCCCAAGGCATGCCGCAGGCGCAGGACTTTGAACTGCGCCAGCTGCCGCTACCGCCCCTCGCTGATGGCCAGCTGCGGGTGCGGGTGCAATGGTTGTCGCTGGACCCCTTCCTGCGCGCGCAGCTCGGCGGCCGTTACGCGGTGCCGTGCCCGCCGTTGGGCAGCATCGTGCCGGGCTACGGCATCGGCACGGTGGTCGAAGACCGCAGTGGGCGCTTCCAGCCAGGTGACGTGGTCACCGGCATGACCGGCTGGGCCGAGTTCGCGGCAATGGATGCAAACACCACTTCCTTGATTGATGCGGCGCTGGCGCCGGTCAGCACCGCGGTCGGCGTGCTCGGTGTTCCCGGCCTGACCGCCTGGGCCGGTGTGCGCAGGATTCTGCAGCCCAAGGCCGGCCAGACCATCCTGGTATCCACTGCTGCCGGCGCAGTAG
Organism: Stenotrophomonas sp. STEN240; assembly: GCF_056756175.1. Classification (NCBI taxonomy): domain Bacteria; kingdom Pseudomonadati; phylum Pseudomonadota; class Gammaproteobacteria; order Lysobacterales; family Lysobacteraceae; genus Stenotrophomonas; species Stenotrophomonas sp. STEN240. The sequence continues at coordinate 51,994 of NZ_JBRRBO010000016.1, forward strand.
GCAGCGTGGTGGGCCAGCTGTGCAAGGCCGCCGGTTGCCGCGTGGTCGGCATTGCCGGCAGCGCGCAGAAGTGCGCCATCGTCACCGACGAATTCGGCTTTGATGCCTGCGTCAGTTACCGCGATGCGGATTTCGCCGCGTCGCTGCGCGCGGCCTGCCCGGAAGGCATCGATGGCTATTTCGACAACGTGGGCGGCGCCGTGCTGGAAGCGGCGCTGTCACTGCTGCGTCTGCATGCACGGGTAGTGCTGTGCGGGCTAAGCGATCAATACAACCGTGCCGAACGCCCGGCTGGCCCCAACCTGGGTCCGGTGATTGGTGCGCGCGCACGGCTTGAAGGCCTGGTGGTCTACGACCATCTGGGCGACTTCGCGCAATGCCGCAGCGAATTGGCGCAGATGATTGCCGCCGGCACGCTGCGCTACCGCGAACACATTCACGACGGGCTGGCCACTGCGCCGGCTGGTTTCATTGGCCTGCTCAATGGCGACAACCTGGGCAAGGCGCTGGTACGGCTCTAAGGAATACGCATGACCCAGATCCAACGGCGCTTCCTGTCCGTCAACGGACGACAGGTGCATTACCGCGTTGCCGGCAGCGGCCCGGCGCTGGTGCTGATCCACCAGTCACCACAGAACTCGCGGATGTGGGCGGCGATGATGCAGCGCTATGCCGACCGTTACACCGTGATTGCGCCGGACACGCCGGGCTTCGGTTATTCCGATGCCTTGCCTGGCAACCCGATGACGATTGCGGATTTCGGTGCCGCCACGCTGCAGTTCATCGATGCTCTCGGCCTGCAGCGCTTCGCCGTGTTCGGCATGCATACCGGTGGGCTGATCGCGACCTGGTTGGCTTGGGCCGAGCCGGCGCGGGTTGCCGCGCTGGTGGTCGATGGCTATGCGGCATTTACCCCGGAAGAAAGCGCGCTGTACGGCGATGCCTATCTGCCACCGTTCGTGGCGCAGTGGGACGGCTCGCACCTGCGTTGGCTGTGGTCGCGCATGCGCGAGCAGAAGTACTACTTCCCCTGGTACGACGGCCGCGCCGAAGCGGCCATGGCGATTGCACCGCAGACCACCGACAGCAGCCGCGAGACGGTGATGGACGTGCTCGACGTGGGCGATACCTACCGCGCCGGTTACGCCGCCGCGTTCCGCCACAACGATCACTTCTGGGTGCAGCAGCTGCAGATGCCATCGTGGCTGGTGTACCGCCATGGCGATCCGCTGTTGGCGCACATGCCGCGCCTGCACGACTTGCCGGCCAACGTGACGGTGGTTGAAGAGCCCGATGGCATTCCCGCTATGCACGACAGCATGGATGGCTGGTTGGCGCAGGTCCTGGCGAACGAACCGGCCTTTGTCGAAGCTGCCACTTCTGTCGCCGCATCGGCGAACTGGCAACGCCGCATCATCGCCACCGCTGCCGGTGACATGGCGGTATGGGAACGCGCAGGGCAGGGCGCACTGCGCCTGTGCCTGCACGCGCCGGGCACGCGCCCGCTGTCGCCGCAGCAGATCGATGCCGGTGACAGCGCATGGTTGCTGCCGGATCTGCCCGGCCATGGTGCCTCCTGCGAAAGCGACAGTCCGCTGGATGCTGCCACGCTGGTCGCCGCACTGCGCGACGCCATTCCCGCAGACAAGGCCTTGCCGCTGGTGATCGAAGCGCATGGCGCGGCCGCTGGCTACGTACCTGCGTTGGTGGATGCCTTGGGCACGCGCGTTGCCGAGGTCGTGCTGCATTCGCCCTGGCTGCTCAACGCCGAAGAACAGGCGCTGCTGCTGCAGAATTTGCCGACGACGGTCATTGATCGTGCCGGTGGTTATCTGTGCGATGCCTGGCAATGGGAACGCGAACGCCACCTGCTATGGCCGTGGCTACCGCCCAGCGCTGCCGCACGCCGTCGCGTCGATGCACCTGCACCTGCGCTGGTGCACGCCAACGTGGTCGAGCTGCTGCGCCTGGGCGCGCGCCTGCATGGCTTGTTGCGCGCTGTCACCACGCCCGATCTGAGCGCACGCCTGCGCGCCTTGCCGGTGCCGCTGCGCGTAGTCACCGACACCGAATCCGATTACCAGGGGCGCGCTGCCGCCCTGTCTGCCTGAGTTGAAGGACCCCCATGAGCAACGACACCGCAATCGCCGTCATCGACCGCCTGCAATCCAGCTGGGGCGGCAGCATCGTCACCGATGCCAGCGAGCTTGAGTACTTCTCCACCGATGTCTATTCGCAGGGCAAGCCGCTGCTGGCGGTGCTGCGGCCGAATGATGCGCAGCAGCTTGCCGATGCGGTCAAGCAGCTAACCGAAGCCGGCGTGGCGGTGATCGCCCGGGGTGGCGGCATGAGCTATACCGGCGGCTACACCGCCGCGCAGAGCCCGGCGGTGCTGGTAGATACCGGCGCGCTGGACAAGATCGTCGAGATCAATCTGGAGGACGCCTACGTCGTGGTCGAGGCCGGCGTTACCTGGCGCGCTCTGAAAGAAGCATTGGATGCCAAGGGCGCGCGCACGCCGTACTTCGGGCCGATGTCCGGTTCGCACGCCACCGTGGGCGGCGGCATGTCGCAGGGCGCGATCTTCCACGGCAGTGCCCGCTATGGCTGCTCGGCCGACGTGGTGCTGGGCCTGCAGGTGGTCACCGCCAATGGCGATATTCTCACCACCGGTTCGGCGGCTGCGGCCAACACCGCGCCATTCTTCCGTTGGTACGGCCCGGACCTGACCGGTTTGTTTCTCGGCGATTGCGGCCTGCTCGGCATCAAGACCCGCATCGTGCTCAAGCTGATTCCCCGGCATGCGCACATTGATTATCTGTCCTGGCAGTTCCCGACCGCTGAAGGCCTGTTCGCCGCGCTGGGCGTGCTGTCGCGCAATGGTCTGGCCAGTGAAACGGCGGCCTTCGATCCGGCGCTGACCCGCGTGCGCATGCGCCGCGCCGGCCTGTCCAGCGACGTCAAGGCGCTGACCAATGTGATCAAGAAGGGCGGCCTGATCTCCGGCCTGAAGCTGGCGGTGAAGGGCCGCGACATCGTCGACCAGGAGCAGTTTTCGCTGCACATCACCCTGGAAGGCGACAGCGCCGCCGAAGTGGCCGACCGCGTCGCCCGCGCGCGCAAGCTGGTGGGCGAGTTTGGGGAAAGCGTGGAGCCGTCCATCCCCAAGATGATGGCGGCCAATCCCTTCGCCGCATGGAATTCAATGCTGGGCCCGCAGGGCGAGCGCTGGGCGCCAGTGCATGCGCTGGTGCCGCATTCCAAGGCCACCGGCATGTTCAACGCGCTGCAGGCGCTGTTCGTACGCGAGCAGGAAACCATGGACAAGCACGGCATCTTCATCGGCACGCTGCTGTCCAGCGTGGGCGCACAGACCGTTGTGATCGAGCCCTGCATCTACTGGCCCGACAGCCACAATGTCTTCCACCAGCGTACCGTCGATGCCGACCACCGCGAGCGCATCGGCTGCCCGGGTGAGCACCTGGACGCCCGCGCCGCGGCTGATGTCCTCAAGCGGCAGATCGCCGACACCATGCGCGCGCACGGTGCGGCCAACCTGCAGCTGGGCAAGTTCTACGATTACCGCGCCGGCCGTGACCCGGCGGCGCTGGCGGTGCTGGATGCGGTCAAGGCCCAGCTCGACCCCAAGGGCCTGATGAACCCGGGTGTGCTCAGCCGCTGAGGCTACCAAAGCAACCCCTCTCCCGCCCCCGCGTTCGCGGGGGCACCCTCTCCCGCAAGGGGAGAGGGGCTGGGATCCCGCAGGTTGAGGCACCACTCGATACTGCAGTCTTGCTGCTTTCGCCCATTGAGGGGGCTGGGATTCTGCGGCCAAAGCAGCACTCGACGCGGCAGCGCTGCTGCTGTGGCCCCTCTCCCCTTGCGGGGTGAAAGGGGCCGGCTGACGAACCGCAGGTTCGTGGCACCTTGAACGACCTTGCGCTGGCGCAAGGGCCGGGGCGCGGAGCGGGGGTTGGGGAGAGGGGGCAGGCGAAGCCTGCTGCACCCCCGGCAATAACCCCAACCCAACGGCCAGGCACAACGCCTGGCCGTTCGCATATTTGTCACCGCAACTGTCCAGCCTGAACCCTGTTTTGCTGCCATGGCTGGCCCGTTTCTTTACCATCGGCAACAATATGCCCGCCTGATCCCACCCGGACGGCCCACGTTCGATGCAGATCGGACCGTCACCCGCATCCACCGAGACATTGTGAAAACACCCCAACAACTGCAGGTACTGATAGACGACGGCGTCATCGACGAGGTTCTGCGCCCGCTGAAAAGCGGCAAGGAAGCGGCGGTTTACGTCGTCCGCAGCGGCGGTGAAGTCCGCTGTGCCAAGGTCTACAAGGACATGGCACAGCGCAGCTTCCAGCAGCGCGTGCAGTACCAGGAAGGCCGCAAGGTGCGTGGCAGCCGTGAGGCCCGCGCCATTGGCAAGGCCAGCAACTACGGCCGCAAGCAGGCCGAAGCGGCGTGGAAGAACACCGAGGTGGACGCGCTGTACCAGTTGCGCGATGCCGGCGTGCGCGTCCCCGAGCCGTTCGGCTATTTCCATGGCGTACTGGTGATGGAGCTGGTGACCGACGCCGAAGGCTTCAGCGCCGCACGCCTGGGCGAGGTGGACCTGAGCGCCGAGCAGGCACGTCAGTTCCACACCGTGCTGGTGCAGCAGGTCAAGCTGATGCTGTGCTGCGGCCTGATCCACGGCGATTTGTCGCCGTACAACGTGCTGGTTGGGCCGGACGGCCCGGTGGTGATCGATTTCCCGCAGGTGGTCAGTGCCGGTGGCAACAATGCCGCGCGCACCATGTTGCTGCGTGACATGAACAACCTCACCGCCAATCTCGGCCGCAGCGCCCCGGAGCTGCTGGACACCTGGTACGGCGAAGAAATGTGGGAGTTGTTCGAAACCGGTGACCTTCTGCCCGATACCGTATTGACCGGCCAGTTCACCCCGGACGAACGCGCCGTGGACCTGGACAGCGTGCGCCACGCCATCAACGACGCCCGCGAAGAAGCCCTGATCCGCCAGCAAGGCCGCGAAGCCGCCGCAGAAGACGACGATTGAGGCTAATGCCGAGCGGTGCTCGGCAAAGACCTGACGTAGTGCCGAGCCATGCTCGGCAGAGGCTTTACAAGCACCCCTCCCCAACCCTCCCCTTTGCTCCGCAAAAGGGAGGGGGCATGTAGTGCCGAGCCATGCTCGGCAGGGCTTTCCAAACCACCCCCCAGCAGCGTGTAGGAGCGGCGTAAGCCGCGAAGCATGCAGCGCTGGAAAGGCCGCAAAAGCACCCCTCCCCAACCCTCCCCTTTGCTATGCAAAAGGGAGGGAGCAGGTAGTGCCGAGCCACGCTCGGCAGGGGCTTTCCAAGCACCCCTCCCCAACCCTCCCCTTTGCTACGCAAAAGGGAGGGGGCATGTAGTGCCGAGCCATGCTCGGCAGGGGCTTTCCAAGCCACCCATCAGCAGCGTGTAGGAGCGGCGTAAGCCGCGAAGCACGCTCGCCAACAGCAGCAGGCAGCGGCCGTCCAAACGCGATGCGCGTAGCGATGAATGAAGTTGCAGCGGATTCCATTCGTTACTGTGATCGTGTCCTTGGGTCATCAAAGCCGACAGCCGCAGCACCGCCCATCGATCTCGTCGGCCTGCGACGCGCCTTGTATCGCAGCGCTGCGCCGACGGTCAGGGCCGGGCTTCGGCCTGCAACTGGTAATGCCCGGGCGCACCCAGAACCACGTTGAACGAGCGCGGTTCCAGCGAATAGGCATGCACCAGGTTGAGCTGCAGCGCGGCGTCGCCCAGCACAACGGTCTGGCCACGGTTGGGGCAGGACCAGAAGCTGTCCGATGCTTCGGCCAGTGGCACCCGGGCGACTGTGCTCATTGGCTGCCCAGCCGCGCTGGCGGTCAGCCATTCAATCCAGACCCTGCAGGAAACATGCTCGAAACCCACGTTCTCCAGCCGCACGCGGTAAACCCCTTGCTGCTCCCCCGACTGCCACTGACCGGCAGTGACGATGGCCACGGTGGCAGCCTCATCAGGCGCATCGGCTGCGACAGCGGGTATGGCAGCAGACAGCAGGCACAGCAGCATGGCGTGACGTTTCATGTCGGATATCGTCCTGGGTGGTAGCAGGTGCCATCACGCTGCGATGTACCTGTGCAGGTGTCGATCATATCGAAACAGGTTTTCAATCGTCGCAGTCAAGACCCACCTGTAGTGCCGAGCCATGCTCGGCAGGCAATTCCCAAAGAACCATCAGCAACGCGGCAGCAGCATGAACCACGAATCCACTGATGAGTCAGGCTCAAAGCTACACCCGGCTGATCATCTTCAAGCGCACCTGCGCCGCAGAGACATCATGTCGTTGGGCAGCCATCGCACACAGATGATCCAGCAAGGCCTGCGGCTGCTGCAGCAGCGGATCGGCAGCGTCCAATTGCACGGCCAGATGCCCCCACCAGAATGGATGACCGTCTACATAAATTTCGTAGCCGGCGATATAGCGATGCGCATCCATCTCAGGTGCCCACGTGCACGCGCTCGCCGGCATCGGTGCAGCACATGTGTTCCAACGCCAGCTCCAGTGCCAATGCGTAGCTCTGCATGCAGTAGCCCTGGGCAATGCCCAGGCGATGGCCGAGATTGGCCGGTAGCCGGGCTTGCGGTGCGTGCGGGTCGTCTTCGTGTACCTCGACATAGGCGTTGTGCAGGTGAGGCAACAGGCGCTGCAGGCGGGGGCTGTGGACACATGCTGCCGGTGCCAGTAGGAGGATGTCGTCAGGGCTGTGATCGGCCGCGCACAGCGTGTCCAGCAGTGCCTGTTCGGAGGCGCAGCTGCGCTGCGCGACACTGATGCCGGCCTCCAGTGCGCGCTGCACCAGCGCTGTCATCAGTGGCCCCGGTAGTGGCCTGCATCCTGGCGCCTGCACATCACATGTTTCCGGCCCACGCACGATGAAGATGGCCATGGCTCAGGCGTCCTGGCGGCTGTTGAGCAGGCGTGCGGTGATCGCCAGCGAGAGGCGCCTGGCATCTTCATCGCTGCTGCTGCAGATCACCAGTGCGGTAGCCGCATGGCTGGGGTGCAGATGGGCCTCCAGCGTGTCGGCATCGTGGCGTGCGATTTCAATGTATGGCGCCGGTAACAGGTCCAGTGCGTTGCACACGACAGCACCGTGCGTGGCCCATTGCGCATCGTCGGTTGCGGCGTTTTCAATCAGCACCCAGTGTGGGCGGCGGGTGCTGGCGTCGCGCAGGCAAGCGGCCAATGCCGGCAGCGAGTTGCAGTGGCGGCACTCAAGGCGATGGCCGGCTATTTCGCTCGGCAGTTGGAAGTCAGGCAACGCGGTTTCCCGGCTGTGCCTGATCAGCAGAAGGCTCATGCAACACCACAATCAAGCGCCCTGCGGCGCGGTGAGGGAACGATGCGCCGGGCCGGCATAAACCTGCCATGGCGCAAGCGCTGCCAGGCGTAAAGTGTGCGTAGCAATCTGTCTGCGCAGGGGATGGCACAGCGGCGCGGGAACTTACCCGCAGGCCATAGGTCAATCTGCCTATCTCCCGCCTTGTGACCGGACATGAACGAGACCGCCTCTGCCTCACCAGCCCATCCCGTAGCCAGCTGGCTGCGCCGCGAAGCGCTGCCGCTGGCGGTGATGTTGCTGCTGCTGTTCGCGGCCCGTGACAGCCTGGCCAATCACTACCAGGTGCCCAGTGGCTCGATGCAGCCCACCTTGCAGCCGGGGGACCGGGTGGTAGTGGATATGCGCGCCTACGGCCTGCGCGTTCCCTTCACCGATCTGCAGGTGCTGGCCGGGCAGGCGCCGCAGCGCGGCGATGTCGCGGTGTTTGATTCGCCCGCCGACGGCACGCGGCTGATAAAGCGCGTGGTTGCGGTGGGCGGGGACCGCGTGCAGTTGCACGATGGTTACCTGTCCATCAACGGCCAGCCGCTGCGCCAGGAAGTTGCGCGCGAGGTGTTCGGCAACAAGCAGGTGCAGTTGGACCTGGACGATGGCGGCGGCCCGGACATCAATGGCATCCGCATTCCCGCTGGCAAACTGCTGGTGGTGGGTGACCACCGTGGCGACAGTTTCGACGGCCGTTTCTTCGGCTTGGTGGATGCCGATACGGTCTACGGCAAGGCGGTGGCGGTGTACTGGCGGCGCGGTGACGGGCCGGAGTGGCTGCGTTTGTAAGCGGCGATAGCGAAAAAGAAACCGGCACGGAGACGTGCCGTTTTTTTTGCCTTGTTTTTGTTTTTTTGTAGGAGCGGCGTAAGCCGCGAAGCAGATAGCGCCGGCAATCTGCATGCATGCAATGGCAATCAGAAAGGGGCTGTATTGGTGTTGGCTTCGCGGCTTACGCCGCTCCTACAAAATCGGCATATTGGTAATACCAATATCCCTTACTAACCCTATGGTCTAATAGGATCTCCGCGGAAACGGCGCTTCAATCGCGTCTCGCTGGTTGGTATGCAGGCATATTGGTAATACCAATGCCGCAGCCGCCTTCTCCACCTGCGGGTGGGCCGCCTTTCGCCTTTGACGAGATCCTGCATGCAGCCCTGGGAACAACTGTACGACCCCGCTGGCAACCTCTGGTTGTCCAGCCTGATCGCGCTGTTGCCGATCGCTTTCTTCTTCGTCGCCCTTGCCGTGCTGCGCATGAAGGGCTGGTTGGCCGGCACCATTACCGTCGCCATCGCATTGGCGGTTGCGCTGCTGTTCTACCGGATGCCGGTGGCGCAGGCCCTGGGTGCGGCCGGGTTCGGCTTCCTGTACGGGCTGTGGCCGATTGCCTGGATCATCATCGGCGCAGTGTTCCTGTACAAGATCGCGGTCAAGACCGGTCAGTTCGCCATCATCCGCGCCTCGATCCTGTCGGTGACCGAAGACCAGCGCCTGCAGATGCTGATGGTGGGCTTTGCCTTCGGTGCCTTCCTGGAAGGCGCGGCCGGTTTCGGTGCGCCGGTGGCGATCACCGCCGCGCTGCTGGTCGGGCTGGGCTTCAAGCCGCTGTATGCGGCCGGCCTGTGCCTGATCGTCAACACCGCGCCGGTGGCCTTCGGTGCGATGGGCATTCCGATCATCGTCGCTGGACAGGTAACCGGCCTGGATGCGTTCGAGATCGGGCAGATGGCTGGCCGCCAGCTGCCGTTCCTGACCATCATCGTGCTGTTCTGGATCATGGCCATCATGGATGGCTGGCGCGGCATCAAGGAAACCTGGCCGGCGGTGCTGATTGCCGGTGGCTCGTTCGCCATCGCCCAGTACCTGACCTCCAACTTCATCGGCCCGGAGCTGCCGGACATCACCGCGTCGTTGGCCTCGCTGGTGTGCCTGACGCTGTTCCTGCGCCGTTGGCAGCCCAAGCGCATCTTCCGCTTTGAAACCGACGCCAGCGCCGAGGCTGCCGCGCAGGCATCGACGGCACCGCGTTACAGCGCCGCGCAGATCACCAAGGCGTGGTCGCCGTTCCTGATCCTCACCGCGATGGTGACGCTGTGGAGCATCAAGCCGTTCAAGGCCTTGTTCGCTGCCGGTGGCCCGCTGGAACACTGGGTAGTGAAGCTGCCGGTGCCGGGCCTGGACCAGCTGGTGCAGAAGATGCCGCCAATCGTGAACGCACCTACCGCCTACGAGGCCGTGTACAAGTTCGATGCGTTCTCGGCCACCGGCACCGCGATCATGCTGGCGGCGGTGATCGCCATCATCTACCTGCGCATGCCGGTACGTGCGGCGGTGCGCACCTTCGGTGAGACCGTCAACGAACTGAAAATGCCGATCTACTCCATCGGCATGGTGCTGGCCTTCGCCTTCATCGCCAACTACTCCGGGCTGTCGGCGACGCTGGCACTGGCGCTTGCCCATACCGGCAAGGCCTTCACCTTCTTCTCGCCGTTCCTGGGTTGGCTGGGCGTGTTCCTGACCGGTTCGGATACCTCGTCCAATGCCTTGTTCTCGGCGCTGCAGGCAACCACCGCGCAGCAGATTGGTGTATCCGAAGTGCTGCTGGTCGCCGCCAATACCACCGGCGGCGTCACCGGCAAGATGATTTCGCCGCAGTCCATCGCCATTGCCTGTGCGGCGGTGGGCCTGGCCGGCAAGGAATCGGACCTGTTCCGTTTCACCGTCAAGCACAGCCTGATCTTCACCGTGATGGTCGGCCTGATCACCACCGCGCAGGCCTACTGGCTCACCTGGATGATTCCCTGAGCCATGGCCGCGCGCATCCGCCAACGCCGCGCAGCTTCGGGCCACAATGTCGGCATGAGTACGCAACGCATTTCCGACAAGGTGGCCGCGCAGTTGCGCGTGCTGGTGGACGAACAACAACTGCAGCCCGGTGACCGGCTGCCCTCCGAGCGCGCACTTGCGGTGCAGCTCGGGGTCTCGCGCACCGCGCTGCGCGAGGCCATTGCCCAGCTCGGCAGCCAAGGCCTGCTGGTGGCGCGGGTGGGCGGAGGTACCTATGTGGCCGAGCCGGCCGCGCGCGCCCGGCTTGCCCTGGATGAGCCGCTGGCGCCGTATCTGCCGCTGTTCCAGGGCGATCCGGAATACCGCTTCGACGTGCTGGAGATCCGCCACGCACTGGAAGGCGCCACCGCCTGGCACGCCGCGCTGCGGGCAACCGATGAGGACCGTGCGCGCATCGCGCAGGCCTTCCAGACCATGATGGACGCGCATGGCAAGGATGACCCGACCGGCGAGGCGCGTGCCGATGCCGCCTTCCATCTGTCCATCGCCGAGGCCTCGCACAATCTGGTGCTGCTGCAGGTGATGCGCGGTTTGTTCGAGCTGCTGCAGACCAACATCTCGCAGAGCCGCGAGAAGCTTTACACCGCATCGACCACCTTTTCACCCTTGTCCGACCAACACCGCGAAATGATGGATGCGGTACTGGCCGGCGACCCCGAGCGTGCGCGAGCCGCCGCGCACACCCATCTTGAGTTCGTGCACACAACGCTGCGCACGCTCGATGAAGACGAAGCCCGGCGCGCCCGTGCTTCGCGGCTTCCTTCCCCCCACGGTTGACCCATGATCATCTCCGCCTCCACCGATTACCGTGCGGCCGCGCAGCGTCGTCTGCCGCCGTTCCTGTTCCACTACATCGATGGCGGCGCGTATGCCGAACACACGCTCAAACGCAATGTTTCCGACCTGTCCGACATCGCGCTGCGCCAGCGCATCCTGCGCAACATGTCCGACCTCAGTCTGGAAACCGAGCTGTTCGGTGAAAAGCTGGCCATGCCGGTGGCGCTGGCACCGGTCGGCCTGACCGGCATGTATGCGCGCCGCGGTGAAGTGCAGGCCGCGCGTGCGGCGGAGAGCCGCGGCATTCCGTTCACGCTGTCGACGGTGTCGGTGTGTCCGATTGAAGAAGTGGCGCCGGCCATCAAGCGGCCGATGTGGTTCCAGCTTTATGTGCTGCGCGATCGTGGCTTCATGCGCAACGCGCTGGAGCGCGCGCAGGCAGCCGGTGTGACCACCCTGGTGTTCACTGTCGATATGCCGGTGCCGGGCGCACGCTACCGCGACGCGCATTCGGGCATGAGCGGCGCGCATGCCGGCGTGCGTCGCATTGGTCAGGCCGTCACCCATCCGCGCTGGGCGTGGGATGTGGGTCTGCGCGGGCGTCCGCATGACCTGGGCAACATCTCCGCCTATCGCGGCAGCCCGACCGGCTTGGAGGACTATATCGGTTGGCTGGGCAGCAACTTCGATCCGTCGATTTCGTGGAAGGACCTGGAGTGGATCCGTGAGTTCTGGAAAGGCCCGATGGTGATCAAGGGCATTCTCGATCCGGACGACGCACGCGATGCGGTGCGCTTTGGTGCCGATGGCATCGTGGTCTCCAATCACGGCGGCCGCCAGCTCGACGGCGTGCTGTCCACCGCGCGCGCGTTGCCGGCAATTGCCGATGCGGTGCAGGGCGATCTGAAGATCCTCGCCGACTCCGGCATCCGCAATGGCCTTGACGTGGTGCGCATGCTGGCGCTGGGCGCCGACAGCGTGCTGCTGGGCCGCGCCTTCGTCTACGCGCTTGCGGCGCAGGGTGAGGCCGGCGTCGCCAACCTGCTCGACCTGATCGCCAAGGAAATGCGTGTTGCGATGACGCTGACCGGCGCGCGCCGTATTGCCGATATCAGCCGGGATTCGCTGGTCAACGTGGCATGAGTACGAACGAGGCGCTGTTGGCGCAGTTGCGTGCTGCCGTGGGTGAGACCCACGTGTTGACCGGCGACAAGGCGACGCGACGTTTCCGCAAGGGCTATCGCTTCGGTGATGGCGCAGTGCTGGCGGTGGTGCGGCCGGGCACGCTGCTGGAAATGTGGCGCGCCCTGCAGGCAGCGGTGCAGGGCGGGGCGGCGATCATCCTGCAGGCGGCCAATACCGGCCTGACCGGCGGCTCCACGCCGGATGGTGACGACTATGGCCGGCCGATCGTATTGATCAGCACGCTGCGCTTGAGCGGCGTGCAACTGCTTGATGAAGGCCGGCAGGTGTTGTGCCTGCCGGGCGCAACCTTGGATAGGCTGGAGCAGGCCCTGGCACCGCTGGGGCGTGAACCGCATTCGGTGATCGGCTCCTCGTGCATTGGCGCCTCGGTGCTGGGAGGCGTGTGCAACAACTCCGGCGGCTCGCTGGTGCGGCGCGGCCCGGCCTATACCGAAATGGCGCTGTATGCGCAGGTTGATGCCCACGGCCAGCTGCAGCTGGTCAACCATCTCGGCATCGCCTTGGGCGATACGCCGGAAGAAATCCTGCAGCGCCTGCAGGCAGGTGACTACACGGCGGCCGATGTGCATGTTGATGGGCAGCGTGCCGGCTCCGATCCGTGCTACGCCGAACAGGTGCGGCAGGTGGATGCGGCAACGCCGGCGCGTTTCAATGCCGATCCCAGTCGTCACTATGAAGCGGCTGGCTCGGCCGGCAAGCTGGCGGTGTTCGCGGTGCGCCTGGATACCTTTGCCAAGGAAGCGGCCGAGGTGTTCTATATCGGCAGCAACCGCACCGACAGCCTCACCGCCATCCGCCGCCAGCTGCTGACCGGCTTCGAGCGGCTGCCGATTTCCGGCGAATATATTCACCGCGTTGCCTATGACATTGGCGAGCGCTACGGCAAGGACACCTTCCTGCTGATCGACAAGCTCGGCACAGCGCGGGTGCCGGCGGCATTTGCACTGAAGAGCCGGGTTGATGGCTGGTTCGAGCGGCTGGGCCTGCGTGCGGTCACCGACCGTGCGCTGCAGCTGCTGACCGGCTTGTTGCCGTCGCATCTGCCCAAGCGCATGGGTGAGTTCCGGCAGCGCTATGAGCATCATCTGCTGGTGAAGGTGTCGGCGCAGGATGCCGCTGCAACGGAAAGCTGGTTGCGCGGCTTCTTCGCCGACCACGAGGGCGATTATTTTCATTGCACACCAGACGAAGGGCGCAAGGCCTTCCTGCATCGATTCGCGGTGGCCGGTGCAGCGGTGCGTTACCGCGAAGTACACCGTGCACAGGTGCAGGACATCGTCGCCCTGGATATCGCCTTGCGCCGCGACGACCGCGACTGGTTCGAGCAGCTGCCGGCCGAACTGGACGCGCGGCTGTTGCACAAGCTCTATTACGGACACTTCCTGTGCCATGTGTTCCACCAGGACTACATCGCCCGCAAGGGTGAAGACCCGATGGCGATCGAGCACGCCATGTGGAAGCTGCTGGATGCGCGTGGCGCCGAGTACCCGGCCGAGCACAATGTCGGCCACCTGTATCCGGCCAAGCCGGCGCTGGCGCAGTTCTACCAGCAGTTGGACCCCAGCAATACCTTCAACCCCGGCATTGGCCAGACCAGCAAGCAGCCGGGTTGGAAAGGCTGTGATTGCTGAGGCGCAAAGCGCCTGTTGAGGCTTTTGATCAGGCTCTGCTCAAGCTTTTGCTCAGGCTTTTGCTCAGGCCTTTGCCCAGGCTTTCGCTCAGGCTTTTGCTCAGGCTTTTGCTCAGGCTTTTGCCCAGGCTTTCGCCCAGGCTTTCGCTCAGGCTTTTGCTCAGGCTTTTGCTCAGGCTTTTGCTAAAGCCCCTCTCCCGCTTGCGGGAGAGGGGTTGGGGTGAGGGGAAGCTCTTGGCTGATGAAGCCAGAAGCAAAAAAGTGCACAAGCAAATGCCAGAGCCAAAAGCTCCCCTCATCCGCCCTTCGGGCACCTTCTCCCGCACGCGGGAGAAGGGACTTGCCTCGCTGATTGATCTCACGCCGGTGGTTCACGCGCTTGGTGAATCAATACGTTGAAAGTATCAATCGGTACACAGTAGGTTATGGATCGACTCGATCCGCGGGTTCAAGCTTTCCCGCATTCCCAATCAAGCGGCCCGCCAACGCAGGCCAAGATGCAATGCAACTCGAACCCGGCAACCCACCTGCCTGCAATGAATCCCTCGCGCCAGTCACGTCGCCAAGCGCGATAGGCGAGCAGCCCCACATTCGCCAAGGCACTCCTGAATTCCGTCGTGCAGTGCTGGCGCTGTTCATGGCCGGCTTCGCCACGTTTGGCGTGTTGTATTGCGTGCAGCCCTTGCTGCCGGGCTTCAGCAGCCACTTCGGTATCAGCGCCGGCAACAGCGCGCTGGCGTTGTCGTTAAGTACCGGCGTGCTGGCCGTTGCGATGCTGGTGGCAGGCATCGTCTCCGACCGCATCGGCAGGCGCCCGGTGATGGTGGTTTCGTTGCTGAGCTCGGCATTGCTGACCTTGGCCATCGCCTTGGTCGATGACTGGAGCACGCTGCTGGTGCTGCGCACCTTGCTGGGCCTGAGCCTGAGTGGCGTACCGGCGGTGGCGATGACCTGGCTGGTCGAGGAAATGGACAGCCGCTCGCTGGGCTTGGCCATGGGCCTGTATATAGGCGGCAACGCGGTCGGCGGCATGAGCGGGCGTTTGATTGCCGGGGTGGTGGCCGATCATTGGGGTTGGCGCGCCGGCATTGCCGCAGTTGGCGTGATCGCGTTGCTGGCCACGCTTGCACTGTGGACACAGCTGCCGGCATCGCGTCACTTCCATGCACAGCGTGCCGAGCCGATGCGGATGCCGGCGCGCTTTGCCGGCTTGTTTGCCGATGCCGCGCTGCCTTGGCTGTTCGCCTGTGGTTTCCTGCTGCTGGGTGTGTTCGTGACGCTCTACAACTATCTTGGTTACCACTTGCTGGCGCCGCCGTATGGTCTGAGCCAGACCCTGGTGGGATTGATCTTCAGCGTGTACCTGGTGGGCAGTGTCAGCTCGGCGTGGATGGGGCAGCTGGCCGGCAGGCTGGGGCGCGGGCCGGTGTTGGTGCTGTCCTTCGGCCTGGTGCTGGCGGGCATCGTATTGCTGGCGATGCCGTGGTTGCCGGCGATGGCCGCGGGTATCGCGCTGGCCACGTTTGGTTTCTTCGGCGGTCACTCGGTAGCCAGCAGCTGGGTGGGTGTGCGTGCTGGCGCGCTGCGTGCGGAAGCCTCGGCGCTGTATCTGTTTTCGTATTACCTGGGTTCAAGCGTGCTCGGTGCCGCAGGCGGGGTGTTCTATACGCATTGGGGCTGGGCCGGGGTTTGTGTTTTCTGTCTGCTGCTGACGCTGGCTGGTATGGGTGCCGCGTGGAGTTTGTGGCATCGGCTGGAAGGGGATGCGCGTTCGGAACTGCTTGAGGCGAAGGGCTGAGCGATGGAAGCTCAAAGCTGAAGCACCCCTCCCCAACCCTCCCCTTGCCTGCGGCAAAGGGAGGGGGCTGAGCTTTACCCCCTCCCTTGCGCGTAGCGCAGGGGAGGGTTGGGGAGGGGTGCTTTGGCTTCGGCTTTTGCCCCCGCTGCTGCTCTCCCCTTCAACCCGCCACTTCCCGCTTCAACAAGGCAATGAACTGACGCAACAGCGGCGTCACCGCCTCGCGTCGCCAGGCAAGTTGAATCTCCGATGCAGCGCCGCGGTCTGCCAGGGCGACAAAACATGCGCCCTCCACTTGGATATGGCTGCACGAAGAAGGCAGCACGCAGACACCCAAACCCGCTGCGACCAGGCTGATCAGGGTCGAGGATTCGCCGGCCTCCTGCACGATGCGCGGGCTGAAGCCGGCGTTGCGGCAGAGGCTGATCACATGGTCGTGGATGCCGGCACCCGAGTCGCGCGAGAAGCCGACGAAGGGATCCAGCGCGAACGGCTTCAAGGACAGGCGCGCCGTTGCCGGGTCCTTGCCGCGCAGTGCCGGGTGACTGGCATGTACCACCAAGGCCAGCGGGTCATCGAACAGGTGCTGGGCAACCAGTTCGTCCGGCAGTACCCGTTTGCGGATGATGCCCACGTCCAGCTCATCGGCCAGCAGGGCGTCGATCTGACGCAGGCTGTTCATTTCGCGCAGCTGCATCTGCACCTGCGGGTGTTGCTGGCGATAGGCGAAGATCGCGCGTGGAATCTGCGGTGACAGCGGGGTGGCGCGGGTCAGGCCGATGCGCAGTTCGCCGCTCTCGCCGCGTTGTGCGCGTTGCACCGTGTCCACAGCCTTGTCCACGCGCTGCAGGATGTCGCGCGCCTGCTCCAGCAGGACTTCGCCGGCTGGCGTGAGCTGCACGCGGCGGTGGCTGCGTACGAACAGCTGCGCGCCGAGCAGGGTTTCCAGCTGCCGGATCTGCTGGCTGAGCGGCGGTTGCGACATGCCCAGGCGCTCTGCGGCGCGGCCGAAGTGCAGGGTGTCGGCGACGGTCAGGAAGTAGCGCAGGTGGCGGAGTTCCAGGGACATGACGGCAGTCTAGGCGGCTGCGGTGTTGTCGACCAACTGCTGTGCTGCGAGTTCCCGATGCAAGGTCTAGCGCTCCGAATGCCCGGTATCGTCGTACTGCCTCGGCGCAAACAGATCCGGCTGGATCAGCTCGACAAACGCTCTGGCCTGCGGAGACAGCACCTTGCCGCGCCGCACCACCACGCCGTAGCTGCGCGACGGGAAGTACTCGCTCATCGCCCGCGTGGCCAGCTTGTCGCGGTCGCCATCGTTCAAGCACAGCGCGGTGACGATGCTGATGCCCATGCCCATCGCCACGTACTGCTTGATGACCTCCCAGCCGCCAACTTCCAGTGCCACGGTGTAAGGCACACGATGCTGCTGGAACACCAGGTCGACCAGCCGCCAGGTGATCTGCCGGCGCGGCGGCAGGATCAGCGGCCACGGCGACAGGTCTTCCAGCGTCAGGTTTTTCTTCTTCGCCAGAGGGTGGTCGGGTGGGGTGATCAGCACCTGGTCGAAGCGGTAGACCGGCGCGTAGCTGAGGTCGGCTGGTACATCCATCATCGAACCGATGGCCAGGTCGGCGGCATCGCTGCGCAGCAGGTCGGTGCCATCGGCGCTGATGGCGTTGTGCAGGGTCAGGCGCACATCAGGATGCAGCTTGCGGAAGTTTTCGACGATCTTGGGCAGGAGATACAGGATGGTCGACGAATTTGCGGCGATATTGAGCTCGCCCGCGTCCAGCCCGCTGACCTTCTCGCGGAACCGCGGCAACAACCCGTCCAGGCTTTCCACCAGCGGCTGGGCCATGTCGTAGAGCAGCTGGCCCTCGCGGCTGGGCACCAGGCGGCGTCCGCTGCGCTCGAAAAGCACCACTCCCAGCTCCCGTTCCAGCGCCTGCAGCTGCAGGCTCACCGCCGGTTGGCTGACAAAAAGTGCTTCCGACGCACGCGAAACCGAGCCCAATCGGACCGTCTGCAGGAACGCCCGCAGCGGCTTGAGCCGATCAGACTTGTAGGAAAAACGCGGAGTTACGGGCGGCTTGGCTGGCATGTTGAGACAAGTATTAGCACAACTTATAGATAACATTGCAAAAACTGTTTTGTTAAATATGAGCCTGCGGCCGCACGTTGGAGTCCCCGACACACGCAGGAACTTCCGATGTCCGCCGTCGCCCACGCTGTCGCTACGCCGCAGTCCGCCCCCCGCCCGACCCCGGGCATCACCCTGACCACCCAGCTCGCCGGCCAGTCCGCGCTGCTGCCGGCCGGCGTGCTGGGCCTGCTTGTATCGCTGCACCGTGCGGTCGAGCCGGGTCGCCAGGCCCGGCTGGCCGCCCGCCGCGAGCGCCAGGCGTTCTTCGACCAGGGCGGGCTGCCGGATTTCCGTACCGACACCCGCGCCATCCGTGAAGAGAACTGGAGCGTTGCGCCGATCCCGGCCGCGCTGCAGGACCGCCGCGTCGAGATCACCGGCCCCACCGACCCGAAGATGGTCATCAACGCGCTGAACTCCGGCGCCAAGGTGTTCATGGCCGACTTCGAGGATTCGACCTCGCCGACCTGGCGCAACGTGCTGGCCGGCCAGCAGACGATGAAGGCGGCGGTGCGTGGCGATCTGGACTTCACCGCGCCGGCCACCGCCAAGGGCCCGGGCAAGCACTACACGCTGCGCCCGGCCGACGAGCAGGCGGTGCTGATCGTGCGCCCGCGTGGCTGGCACCTGGACGAGAAGCACGTGTTGATCGATGGCCAGCCGATTGCCGGTGGCCTGTTCGACGCGGCGCTGTTCGCCTTCCACAACGCGCAGACCCTGATGGACAAGGACCGCGGCCCGTACTTCTACCTGCCCAAGCTGCAGTCGATGGAAGAGGCGGCGCTATGGGAGACCGCGCTGTCGCACATCGAGGGCATGCTGGGCCTGCCGCATGGGCAGATCAAGGTCACCGTGCTGATCGAGACGCTGCCGGCGGTGTTCGAGATGGATGAGATCCTGCATGCGCTGCGCGAGCGCATCGTCGGCCTGAACTGCGGCCGCTGGGATTACATCTTTTCCTATCTGAAGACCTTCCGCCGGCACGCCGACAAGGTGCTGCCCGAGCGTGGCCAGGTGACCATGACCCAGCCGTTCCTGAAGGCGTATTCGGAACTGCTGATCAAGACCTGCCATCGTCGCGGTGCGCATGCGATGGGCGGCATGGCCGCGCAGATCCCGATCAACAACGATGCCGCCGCCAACGAGCAGGCAATGGCGCGGGTGCGCGCCGACAAGCTGCGCGAAGTGACGGCCGGCCACGACGGCACCTGGGTGGCGCACCCGGCGCTGATCCCGGTGGCGCGCGCCATCTTCGATGAGCACATGTCCGGCCCCAATCAGCACCACGTGCTGCGCCGCGACGTGCAGGCCAACCGCGATGAGCTGATTGCGCCATGCAGCGGCACCGTCACCCGCGCCGGCTTCGAGAACAACGTTGAAGTCTGCGTGCGCTACCTGGCCGCCTGGCTGGACGGCAACGGCTGCGTGCCCATCCACAACCTGATGGAAGACGCCGCTACCGCCGAGATCAGCCGCAGCCAGATCTGGCAGTGGCTGCATGCCGGCAACCAGCATCTGGATGACGGCACCGCGATTGATTTCGCCCTGCTGGCAGCCACCCTGCGCGCGCTGCCGGCGCGGCTGGGCGACACCTCCGCGCTGCCCGGTGGCGGCCGCATCACCCAGGCCATCGGCCTGCTCGACCAACTCAGCCGCGCTGATGACCTGGCCGAGTTCCTGACCTTGCCGGCCTACCGGCAGATCGATTGACCCTCCCCTTGGCACCGACTACTTCTTTCGAGGACGACACGATGAGCACCTACCAGCAACAGATCGACGCCCTGCAGCAGGACTGGGACACCAACCCGCGTTGGAAAGGCTTGAAGCGCACCTACAGCGCCGCCGACGTGGTGCGCCTGCGCGGCAGCGTGCAGCCGGAACACACCCTGGCCAAGCGCGGCGCCGAGCGCCTGTGGGAACTGGTCAATGGCAGCTCGAAGAAGGGCTACGTCAATGCCTTCGGTGCGATCAGCGCCGGCCAGGCCATGCAGCAGGCCAAGGCCGGGCTGGAAGCGGTGTACCTGTCCGGCTGGCAGGTGGCTGCCGATGGCAACACCTCCGAAACCATGTACCCGGACCAGTCGCTGTACGCCTACGACTCGGTGCCCACCATGGTCCGCCGCATCAACAACACCTTCCAGCGCGCCGATGAAATCCAGTGGAAGAACATCATCGACGGCAAGGTCAAGGCCGAGGATGCGATCGACTTCTTCCTGCCCATCGTCGCCGACGGTGAGGCCGGCTTCGGCGGCGTGTTGAACGCCTATGAGCTGATGAAGAACATGATCGTGGCCGGCGCTGCGGCGGTGCACTTCGAGGACCAGCTGGCGGCGGTGAAGAAGTGCGGCCACATGGGCGGCAAGGTGCTGGTGCCAACCCAGGAAGCGATCCAGAAGCTGTCGGCCGCGCGCCTGGCCGCCGACGTGCTGGGCGTGCCGACCATCGTGCTGGCCCGTACCGACGCCGAAGCCGCCAACCTGCTGACCAGCGACTTCGACCCCAACGACACGCCGTTCATCACCGGCCAGCGTACCGCCGAGGGCTTCTACAAGGTCAAGAACGGCCTGGAGCAGGCGATCAGCCGCGGCGTGGCCTATGCCCCGCATGCTGACCTGGTGTGGTGTGAAACCGGCACCCCTGACCTGGGTTTTGCCCGCGAGTTCGCCCAGGCCGTGCATGCGGCCAGCCCCGGCAAGCTGCTGTCCTACAACTGCTCGCCCTCGTTCAACTGGAAGAAGAACCTGGACGACAAGACCATCGCCAAGTTCCAGGACGAGCTGGCCGCGCTGGGCTACAAGTACCAGTTCATCACCCTGGCCGGCATCCACATCAACTGGTTCAATACCTTCAAGTTCGCCCACGACTACGCCCGCGGCGAGGGCATGCGCCACTACGTGGAGCAGGTGCAGGAACCGGAGTTCGCTGCCCGCGAGCAGGGCTATACCTTCGTCTCGCACCAGCAGGAAGTGGGCGCCGGCTACTTCGACGACGTGACCACGGTGATCCAGGGCGGCGCCTCCAGCGTGACCGCACTGACCGGCTCCACCGAGGAAGAGCAGTTCCAGGCTGAAAAGGCTGCCTGAGGGCGCTTATTAGGTCGTTTCAAAGGGGCTCTTACGAGCCCCTTCTTTTTTTTTGGGATAGGCCAGCATCAAACGGTGTAGGGGGTCACAAAACCGATAATTTTGATGATAGGCTCGCGAGATTACTCGTCTGGCATGGACGAGCAGTCCATGAGGCAGGGAATGAGCGGCATGGGAACAGGGGGTCTGGCACTGGAGTCTGAACTTTCCGTCGCTACGTCGGCGGGAGGCGCAGTACTGCGTGCGCAATTGTCACCGGTGGAATTTGCGCTGTTTGCCCAGTACGGCGTCCGCCGCACACTGCAGGCCGACCAGGTGCTGTTCCGCCGTGGCGATCTGGGCAGCTCGATGTTCATCATTGTCAGTGGCGCCATCAGCCTGGACTTCGGTGCCGGCCTGGCGCCCAAGCCCATGGGCTGCAACGACTTCTTTGGCGAGCTCGGCCTGTTGATCGAACGCCACCCGCGTTCCTGCGATGCACGCGCCAACTGCGACAGCGTGCTGCTGGAAATCACCCATGCCAACTTCCACCGCCTGATCGACCAGGATCCGGCGATGGTGGTGTTTTTCCTGCGCCGGACCCTGTCGCGGGTGGTGTCCAGCGAACAACGCCTGATCGCTCAGCTCAGCCGCCGCAACCACGAGTTGGAAACCGCGCTCGGCAATCTCTACAGCGCCAACCACGAGCTGCACCACACCCGTGAGCTGGTTTATGGCGATGACCTGACCGGGCTCAGCAACCGGCGTGCGCTTACCGCCTACCTGCAGAAATCACACCGTTCAGGTCACCGTCCGCGCGGCCTGCTGCTGATCGACTGCGACGACTTCAAGGGTTTGAACGACTCTTACGGTCACCTCGCCGGCGATCATGCACTGCAGTGCTTCGGCCGCATCCTCGCCTCGGTGACCGGCAAGGACGATATCGCCTGCCGGTTGGGCGGCGATGAGTTCTGCGTGCTGCTGATGGACGCCGATGGCGAGAGCCTGCCGCGCACCGCCGATTTCGTGCTCGAAGCGGTGCGCCACCTGATCGCCTACCCGGGCGCAACGGTGGGCGCCTGCTCACTCAGCATCGGCATGGTGTTGATTGGCGAAGACCACCACTGGAACGATTCGTATTCCCGTGCCGACAAGGCCCTGTACGAGGCCAAGCGCGAAGGTGGCAATCGCGCGCAGTGGTGGCAGGGCTGATCCGGTGACCACGGCCTGCCCGGTGTAGCGCATGACCAGCGAGACTGACGTGCTCTCATCCGATCGCCAGCTCAAGACGCTGGTGCTGACCGATCTTTGTGATTCGGTGGCACTGACGGCGCGGATTGGCGATGCCGCAGCAGCTGAGTTGTTTCGTAGCCTGGATGTGCGGGTGCTGCAGCTGTTGCAGCGCTGGAAGGGGCGCCTGATCGATCGCTCCGATGGAATGCTGCTGATATTCGACGTACCCGCGCACGGCCTGGGGTTTGCGTTGGACTATCTGGATGCATTGGCCGAGATCGGCAACGCGCGGAAACTCCCGCTGCAGACGCGGGTCGGGATCCATGTCGGCGACGTGTTGTTCTGGCGCAACGACGAGGCCGCCGTTGCTGCCGGCGCCAAGCCGCTGGATGTAGAAGGTGTCGCCAAGCCCACAGCAGCACGCTTGATGGCGTTGGCGCGCCCAAACCAGATTCTGCTATCGGCGGTGGCCGAGGGTTTGTTGCGAGCCAGTCAGCGGGAGCTGGGTGAACGAGGCAATGGCCTGCAATGGAAATCGCATGGCCGCTGGTACTTCAAAGGCCTGCCGACGGCGCAGGAAGTGTTTGAAGTGGGTGTTGCCGGCCGTGCTCCAATGCGTATGCCAGCGCGTTCGAACATAGCCTGGCGGCGGCTGCCATTGTGGCGGCGGCCGGTGGCACTGGTAGCCGAGTTGATGCTGGTGGTTACGGTAGGTGCGGTGGCATGGGTGCTGGTACGTGCGGAGCCTGCCATCGCATTCGCCGAACGGGATTGGGTGGTTATCGGCGGCGTTGACAATCACACCGGTGAACAACTTCTTGATGGAGCTGTAGAACAGGCGTTCAGAATCAGCTTGGAGCAATCAAGATTTGTAAATGTTCTGAGCGATCTCAAGGTGCGCAAGACATTGGGCTTGATGAATCATGATCCTGATGAGCCAATGAATCGCAAGATGGCGAGTGATGTCGCCATGCGCGATGGTGCCCGTGCGGTGTTGTTGGCTCGCGTAGACGAGGTGGGAAAACGCGTACGTTTCACCGTGGATATCGTTGATCCGCATCAGGGAGCCACATTGGACTCGATTTCCGCCCAAGGAAATGGAATCGATTCTCTATTGGCATCTATCGACGAAGTAAGCGGCAAGCTGCGCGCTCGATTTGGTGAGTCAAGTGATTCGCTGGCGCGCGACGCCTCGCCTCTTCCCGAGGTGACCACCAGCAATATTGAAGCGCTCAGAGCGTACGCCCTGGCTATCAAGGCGCTGTCGAATCGCGATGTAGAGCTCAGTGCCGATTTACTTAAAAAGGCGCTACAGATAGATCCGGAATTTGCGTTGGCTCACATGGGTTTGGCCAGGATCTATTGGTCTGGGCTGGACGAGGCGCCAGCGGTTGCAGAGCTCGAAAGCGCCTTGGCCCACCGTGAAAGGCTCCCACGGCGCGATCAGCTCTATCTCGAAGCTTGGGAGAATGAACTGCGCTCACCTGCGTCGCCACTGCCGCAATGGAAGCTGCTAGCGACTATGTACCCCGATTATTTTGCGGGAGCTTCCAATGCATCCTGGCACCTGATCGTTGACAACCGCTTCAACGAGGCTCTGCCATTCGCTCAGGCTGCGGCTGTGCCGCAGGATCCGCTTCGTTCCGTTCCGCTTGATCATATCGGCCGCATTCAACTCGCCAACGGAGACGCGCAGCAAGCTCTGGATACCTTTCGTCAAGCTGAGCGCGAAAGTGGAGGTCGTCCCATTCGTTACAGCGCCAATGCGCTCGCGCTGCTTGGCCGTGAGGACGAAGCACGCTCGCTTCTGGATAGGCTCCATGCGGTACCCGGCAATCCTTCCAGCCTATATTCGTCCTTGGACCGGATGAGCCTTGCTTTGAGTCAGGGGCGAAAGAGCGATGCACTTGTTGAGGCTGCACGAGCGCGAGAATCGTCTGTGGAGTACGGTGAATCGCACGTCACTCATTTCTCGCTTGTTGAACAGAGCGTTCGCCTGCTTGCCGACCCGAAGGGAAGCTCTGAGCGGGACTTGCAGCGTTTGTTCAATGCGTCGCTGGTAACTGCAAAGGCCAGTGGCAATGTTCGTGGTCGTCAAGAGGCGCTGTTCAGAAGCATGGTCGCGGTCTACATCGCGCAACGGTCCGGATTCAAGGAGTTATCCGCCCACGCCTTGGCAACGTTGCCTCGGCTCCCAGAGCTGGACGGACAGCGTTCACTACAATGGATGCGACTACTTACCCGGGCAACGCAGGCACGGCTGGAAGGAAGGCCGCAGGAAACGGTCGATCTACTGCTGCCCCTACTTGACGGTCATGAGGCTGTACAGGTGAGGGCCGAGTTGGCAGCTGCGTTCTCGGCGCTTGGTAGAAACACGGAGGCGCAACGTCAGCGCGATTGGCTGGCGAGCAACGTTGGCAGAGCTTATGTGGAAATCAATGTTAACCAGCTGCTGCAACCTTTGAATGTCGCCGATGCAGTCGCGGCCAAGGATCAGTTCCTGGCCGCTCCAGCTGTTCAATCTCGGGCATCGCCGTAGGCGGTGATCGCTTGATCAATCTTTCCTGCTTCATAGCAGAAGACGATCGTCAGTCCGGCTACTGATGTCAGGTATTGCTTCAGTATTCCCTTCGATTGCCGAAATTCTTCCTTGCTTGCCAGCGAATCAACTTCGAGGCAAGGCGGGCGGTGCTTCTGTGGGATGACGTACCCAATGTCTGCAAGTGCCTGATACGGATCAGCTGAAAAAAGTGCTCGATAGGCGTCATCCGAAGAAAGCAGGTCGAGCAGCGTGTCGGCTTGATCCGTTGAGAGAGGGGAATGTTCGATAGGAGTCATTGTGCGTTTCTAGGGATGGGTGGCTGAAGATCCAGGCTCTCCACAGTATCGGCAGTATCTTGGCAATTTGAATATGAAAGTTATGAATATTCGTCGTTGTTCGGTTCTTTTCCTTGAGCCAAATGAGACTGTCAGGTTCAGTCTGGGAGCTGTTTTCTCAGGTGGAGACGGTTTGGTTCGTCACAGCGCATGGCAGGCTATTGCCCCCCATCTGGAGAACGGGATGGTTGGCATCGACGAGGGGATGGTCATCATGCTGGGAAAACTCAGCCCCTCGCGTTGGGTGCCTTGGGGTGACTGCGGGGGCACCTACGAGCAAGTCCATGCATTGATACAGAAAGGATTAGTGATTGCTGCAGAGGATATTCCTGGTTTGGAGCACTTCCGCCTGGACGACGAACGCGTTCGCGCGGCCGATTGGTGGCCTTTGGCTGCTGCAAGTGCAGGGCTTGGCCGCTGGTCGGATGTGGACAGTGCGGCTGACATGGAGCGCAATGGGACGAATACCGTTGCCGGACTGATGAAGACGCGGGAGGCTCCCATGCCGGAGCCTGAAAGTTCGGCGGATACTTTCCTGCCTCGATGCGAGTCCGATGCGTTCGATGACCTTCTGCGTCGAAGAGTGACGTGTCGTAACTTCTCCGTGCGGGCGTTGGAGCATGCTGTGTTTGCGCGGATGATGGAAAGAGTATTCGCAGCTACCCATGTCAAGGAACCCGTTCAAGGGCTGCGGTTTCTTAAGCGCAGTAGTCCTTCCGGAGGTGGATTCCATGCAACGGATGCTTATCTTCTAATACAGCGCGTGGCGGGTCTGGAACCGGGTCTCTATCGCTACCTGCCAGAGGCCCACGCGTTGTCCCGTATTGAGGGCTGCTCTGATCAGGTTGAGACGTTGGCAGGTCAGATGGTGGCGGGCCAGCATTGGTTCTCCAATGCGCCTGTGATGGTGGCACTGGTGGCGACCTATCGCAGGAGCTTCTGGAAGTACCGGAACCATGCCAAGGCCTATAGGGCTTTGATCCTGGATAGCGGCCACCTTTCACAGACCCTTTATCTATCCGCTACCGATAAGGGCATGGGGGCCTTCGTGACAGCTGCAATCAACGAAAAGCAGATTGAAACAATGTTCGGGCTTGATCCCTTGGAAAAGGGGGTGATCGCCGTATGCGGCTTTGGTTACCGTGCCGAGGAGATGACGATCACCGAATTCGATCCGGGCAGAGCGGTGTGGTCGGCAACACAGAGCTGAGCCGACCATGATCCGGAGGCGTCGATGATGGCAATCAGCCCGCCTCGAAATCCACCAGCACCGCGCCATCGGCAACCTGATCTCCGGCCTTTGCGCGGAAACCATGCACGGTGCCGTCGGCCGGCGCTTGCAGGGTGTGCTCCATCTTCATTGCTTCCATTACCAGCAGCGGCGTGCCGCGGCTGACCGTGCTGCCCGGCTGCACAAGCAGGGTGACGACGCGGCCGGGCATCGGTGCCAACAGGCTGCCACCGTGATCGTTGCTGTTGTCGGCTTCGGCGACCGGGTCGTGGATGTTGAAGCGCTGTTGCTGGTCGCTGCCGAACACATACAGCGTATTGCCTTCGCGGATTGCCTGGCCGCGCTGCAGACCCTGACCAAGCTGCAGGGCGTAGCCAGCACTGCCAGCTTTCCCTGTCACAGCGATCGAGGTATCGCCGACCTGCACTTGCCAGCCATTGGCGCTGTCGCGGACCCGCAGCTGCTTGCGTTGTTCCAGATGCTCCAGGGTCACCGAGCGTGCCGCGGGGCCGGTGAGGCGCCAGCTGTCGGCAATGGCCCAAGGTGAAGTGTCGTTATTGCGTGGCTGCTCGCTGCTGACGGCCAGCACGGCGGCCAGTGCCCAGTCCTCGTCGCTGGCAGCGACATGGTGGATATCCAGCGCTTCACGCTCGCGCTCGATCAAGGCGGTATCGAGGTTGGCGGTGCGGAAAGAATCGGTCAGTACCAGCCGGCGCAGGAAAGCTGCATTGGTGGTCACGCCGACCACCTGGCACTGTGCTAGTGCCAGCTGCATGCGCTGCAGGGCGCTGTTGCGGTCCACGTCCCAGACGATCAGCTTGGCGATCATCGGATCGTAGTACGGAGTAATTGCGTCGCCTTGTTCAACACCTGCATCCACGCGCACATTGGCGCTGGGCTGCGGCAGTCGCAGGTGACGCAGCGTGCCAGTCGAGGGCAGAAAGCCGCGATCGGCGTCTTCGGCATACAGGCGCGCTTCGATCGCATGGCCGTGGATCTGCAGCTGTTCCTGAGTCTTTGGCATTGGCTGGCCAGCGGCCACGCGCAGCTGCCATTCAACCAGATCGGTGCCGGTGATCAGCTCAGTGACCGGGTGCTCGACCTGCAGACGGGTGTTCATTTCCATGAAATAGAAATCGCCATCCGGGCCTGCGATGAATTCCACCGTGCCTGCGCCAACGTAGCCAACCGCACGCGCTGCATCGGTAGCGGCCTTGCCCATCGCAGCGCGGCGTTCAGCGGTCATGCCAGGCGCGGGTGCTTCTTCCAGCACTTTCTGGTGACGCCGCTGCACCGAGCAGTCGCGTTCAAACAGATAGACCACGTCACCGTGGCTGTCGCCGAACACCTGGATCTCGATATGACGCGGCCGCTCGACGTACTTTTCCACCAGCACATGCGCATTGCCGAACGAGGCCTGCGCCTCGCGCTGACAGCTGGCCAGCGCAGCCTCGAAATCAGCACTGGCCTCGACCTTGCGCATGCCCTTGCCACCGCCACCGGCGCTGGCCTTGATCAGCACCGGATAGCCAATCGCATCGGCCTGCGCCCGCAGGAACTCCGGCTCCTGCCGCTCACCGTGATACCCAGGCGTCAGCGGCACGTTGGCGGTCTGCATCAGTGCCTTGGCCGAACTCTTGTCGCCCATCGCATCGATGGCGCTGGCCGGCGGCCCGATGAAGACGATACCGGTAGCGTCACAGGCACGCGCGAAGCCAGCGTTCTCGGAAAGAAACCCATAACCCGGATGGATAGCCTGCGCACCGCTGCGACGCGCCGCATCGAGAATGACCTCGGCGCGCAGGTAGCTCTCGGCAGCCGGCGCGGCACCGATATGGATAGCTTCGTCAGCCAGACGCACATGTCGCGCATTGCGGTCGGCATCCGAATACACCGCAACGGTAGCGATGCCCATACGACGGCAAGTAGCAATAACGCGGCAGGCGATTTCACCGCGATTGGCGATCAGGATCTTGTTGAACATTGTTTTATCCACGATGTGCCGCGCGGGCAGGGGAGGAGCCGAGGGCTTTCGCCGTTGCTGTTGTTACTGCTCTTGCTCTGGAATTTGCTTTACGGGCCCCTTCCGCAGCGACGGAACCGGTGGGGAATACCCGAAGGGCGACGTGCATGGATGCACGTCGTTTTTCGCCACGACAAGGATGTCGTGTCGAAAAATCCCACCGGTGGAGTGGACCCGGCACGCGCAGCGTGCTGGGCGCGGAGGCAGGGTGCGCTTTCTTTTGGTTAGCTTTTCTTTGCACAAGCAAAGAAAAGTAACTCGCTCCCCAAAGGGGAGTGAAAGCTCTTGCTCTTGATGTGGTATCGAGAAATGACCCCATGAAAGTCACATCCGAAACACACCAAAACGCGTGTCCTGCACAGGCGCATTCAGACTGGCAGCCAACGCCAGCCCAAGCACCCGCCGCGTATCCGCCGGATCAATCACCCCGTCATCCCACAACCGCGCACTCGCGTAATACGGATGCCCCTGCTGCTCGAACTGATCACGGATAGGCTGCTTGAACGCATCCTCTTCCTCGGCCGACCACCCACCACCCTTGGCCTCGATACCATCGCGCTTGACCGTGGCCAACACACTGGCCGCCTGCTCACCGCCCATCACGCCGATGCGCGCGTTCGGCCACATCCACAGGAAGTGCGGCGAATAGGCCCGCCCGCACATACCGTAGTTGCCGGCACCGAACGAACCGCCGATCACCACCGTGTACTTCGGCACCCGCGCATTGGCCACCGCCATGACGAGCTTTGCACCGTCCTTGGCGATACCGCCGTGCTCATACTTGCGGCCGACCATGAAGCCGGTGATGTTCTGCAGGAACAACAGCGGGATGTTGCGCTGGCAGCACAGCTCGATGAAGTGCGCGCCCTTGAGCGCCGACTCCGAGAACAGGATGCCGTTGTTGGCGATGATGCCGACCGGGTGACCGTGCACATGCGCAAAGCCGGTGACCAGGGTGTTGCCGTAACGCGGCTTGAACTCGTCCAGGCGCGAACCATCGACGATGCGCGCAATCACCTCACGCACGTCGTAGGGCTTGCGCGTATCACTTGGAATTACACCGTACAGTTCCTGTGCATCGAACAAAGGCGCCTCGCTGGCCTGCAGCGCGACACCTGCATCCGGCTTGCGCCAGTTCAAATTGGCGATGATGGCGCGCACCCGTGCCAGCGCCTGCAGGTCGTTGTCGGCCATGTGGTCGGCCACGCCGGAGATGCGCGTATGCACATCGGCGCCGCCCAGTTCTTCGGCGCTGACCACTTCACCGGTCGCTGCCTTCACCAGCGGCGGGCCGCCGAGGAAGATGGTGCCCTGTTCCTTGACGATGACGGTTTCATCGCTCATCGCCGGCACATAGGCGCCGCCTGCCGTGCAGCTGCCCATCACGCAGGCGATCTGCGGGATGCCCTGCGCCGACAGATTGGCCTGGTTGTAGAAGATGCGGCCGAAATGATCGCGGTCGGGGAAGACTTCGTCCTGCAACGGCAGGAAAGCGCCGCCGGAGTCGACCAGATAGATGCAGGGCAGGCGGTTCTGCTGGGCGATTTCCTGCGCGCGCAGATGTTTTTTCACCGTGACCGGATAGTAGGTGCCGCCCTTGACCGTGGCATCGTTGGCGACGATCAGGCATTCCACCCCGGACACGCGACCAATACCGGCAACCATGCCTGCACCGGGGACAGGATCGGCGTACATGCCGTGGGCGGCCAGCGGTGCGACTTCCAGGAATGCGCTGCCGGGATCGAGCAGGGCATCGATGCGCTCGCGCACCAGCAGCTTGCCGCGCGCGGTGTGCTTGGCCCGCGCCGCATCGCTGCCGCCGCGCGCGGTGCTCTCCAGCGTGGCGCGCAGGTCATCGACCTGCACCTGCATCGCGGCGCGGTTGGCTTCGAAGCTGTCACTGCCGGGTTGCAGCTGGGAGGTGAGTACGGTCATGGTGGCCAGGTCCTGGGTTTTTATCTTCCCTTCTCACTTTGGGAGAAGGTGCCCCGGAGGGGCGGATGAGGGTAGGCACGCAGCCTGCAAATATCTGGTCCTGCAGTGGCTTGGCCGCCGACCCTCACCCCAACCCCTCTCCCGGAGGGAGAGGGGCTCAAGCGCTTTTACGCGGTCTTCTGGAACAACTCCCGCCCGATCAGCATGCGGCGGATTTCCGACGTGCCCGCGCCAATTTCATACAGCTTGGCATCGCGCCACAAACGGCCGGCCGGGTATTCGTTGATGTAACCATTGCCGCCAAGGATCTGGATGGCTTCACCCGCCGCCCAGGTCGCCTTCTCGGCCGAATAAAGGATGGCACCGGCGGCGTCCTGGCGCGTGGTGCGGCCCTGGTCGCAGGCCTTGGCTACCGCATATACATAGGCGCGGCAGGCATTGAGGCCCACGTACATATCGGCCAGCTTGGCCTGGATCAGCTGGAACGTGCCGATCGCTTCGCCAAACTGCTTGCGCTCATGCACATAGGGCAGCACCACATCCAGCGCCGCCGACATCAAACCCAGCGGGCCACCGGACAACACCACGCGCTCGAAGTCCAGCCCGGACATCAGCACCTTGACCCCGCCACCCACGCTGCCCAGCACGTTCTCGGCCGGCACTTCGCAATCCTGGAACACCAGCTCGCAGGTGTTGGACGAACGCATGCCGAGCTTGTCCAGCTTCTGCGCGGTGGACAACCCCTTCATGCCCTTTTCGATGATGAAGGCGGTGATGCCGCGCGAGCCGGCGTCCGGGTCGGTCTTGGCGTAGACGATCAGCACGTCGGCATCGGGACCATTGGTGATCCACATCTTGTTGCCGTTGAGCACGTAGTGATCGCCGCGCAGGTCGGCGCGCAGCTTCATCGACACCACGTCCGAACCGGCGCCCGGTTCGCTCATCGCCAGCGCACCGACGTGTTCGCCGCTGCACAGCTTGGGCAGGTATTTGTGCTTCTGCGCCTCGCTGGCATTCTTGCGCAGCTGGTTGAGGCAGAGGTTGGAGTGCGCACCATAAGACAGGCCGATGCCGCCGGAGGCGCGCGAGATTTCCTCCATCGCCACCACGTGCGCCAGGTAACCCATGCCGCTGCCGCCGTATTCTTCTTCCACGGTCATGCCCAGCAGGCCTTGTTCGCCGAGCAGGCGCCAGAGCTGGTTGGGAAAGTGATTGCTGGCGTCGGCTTCGGCAGCGAGCGGCGCGATGTGCGCGGCTGCAAACTGCGCCACGCTCTCGCGCAGCATGTCGATTTCTTCGCCCAGGTCAAAGGACAGGGTAGGGACGTGCATGGCTGGCTCCGGTACTGCTTGGCGATAAGGGGCGCACCGGGTTGGGGGGACGGGCAGGCCGTCGGCACGGGCGTTTGCCCGCAGCCTAGCGGCTCCCGGGTAAAAAGTGAATACAAATTCAAAAATTGAACATAGAATCAACAAATGGCTTACAAGCGCTCGGAATTGATGGAAAAACGGCTGGCGGGCAACCGCGAGCGGATCCTGGTCGCGGCCCGCCGGCTGGTCGCTGCGGGCGGCTACCGCAATGCGCCAATCACCGCGGTGGCGGCCGAGGCGGGAGTGTCCACCGGCCTGATCTACCGGCATTTCCCGTCCAAGGCCGAGCTGTTCGTGGAGGTGCTGACCTTCGCCGTGGAACACGAGCTGGAGATCCTGGCCGCCATCGCCGGCGAGCCTCTGCCGGCACCGCAGCGCCTGCAGCGGGCGGTGGCCTCGTTCGTGCGGCGCGCCATGGCCGGCCCCGGGCTGGCCTATGCCTTCATCGCCGAGCCGGTGGACCCGGAAGTGGAAGCCGAGCGCATCCGTTGCCGGCGTCTGTTCGGCGATGTGTTCAAGCGCATTCTCGAAGACGGCGTGCGCGCAGGCGAACTGCCGGCGCAGGATCTGGACATCAGCGCAGCGTGCATCGTCGGTGCCTTCACCGAAGCGTTGGTCGGCCCTACTGCGCCCAGCCGTGATGGCCTGCGCGATGGCGAACACCTGGTCACTGCGATCAGCGCACTGTGCCTGCGCGCAGCAGGTGCCACGCTGCCGCGCTGAGTGCCTGCAGCGGCGTCGGATGTTGCGATGCCGCAGATACGAGCATGTTGATGGGCATTGCGGGGGCGGGCAGACGCTGGTCTATACTCGCCCAGCAGCTGCTGGTCCACCGACAACTCGCCCGGGGTGATGAGACGTGCGGAATTACGACCTTGAGTTTCTGAAGCGCTTTTCCATCGTGATCGCCATCCTGGCCGTCATCACGATTGGCTTGATCATCTTCGCGTCCTACCTGCAGCACGCCATTCCCAAGGAAGTCTCGCCGACCGCGACCAAACGCATCGAGCAGCGCATCGCGCCGATCGGTGCGGTATACGCCGGTGCCACCGGTGCCTCCGCGCAGGCCGCCGCTTCCGCTGCGGCCGCCGCTGCAGCCGCGGCCAGCGGTGCCTACGGCGGCACCCTGGACGGCAAGACCATCTTCGACAACCTGTGCACCGCCTGCCACACCAATGGCGTCGGCAATGCGCCCACGCTGGACCACAGTCACTGGGACAAGCGTCTGGCGCAGGGCAAGGACACCCTCTACAAGCACGCCATCGAGGGCTATACCGGCCCGGACGGCGGCATCATGCCGCCCAAGGGTGGCAATGCCGGGCTCAGCGAGGAGCAGATCCACGCCACCGTGGATTGGATGCTGGCCAATCTGAAATAGAAAGCCGCCAGACTCACGCAGCTGGCAACAGACCCGATTGCTGCAGAATAGCCAGCGCCGCCCGAGCAGGGCGGCGCTTCTGTTTCCGTCTTCCCCGGAGTGCGTCCATGCGTTGTACCCGTACCCTGCTTGCCCTGGCCTTGGCTGCCGCCTGTTCCGGCGCGGCGCTGGCCGCCCCTTCCAAGTCCGTCGTGCTGCCGATCGGCAACGTACAGGGCGCCACCGAGCGCAGCCCCTACGCGGGCAAGACCGTCACCATCGAGGGCGCAGTAACCGCCGACATGCGCGATGGCCTGGGTGGCATCTTCGTGCAGGACGCCGGTGATGGCGACGTCAACACCTCCGATGCCGTGTTCGTGCGCGTGCCCAAGGAACAGGCGCTTCAGCTGGGGCAATGGCTGCGCATCACCGGTACCGTTGAGGAGCAGGCCGCCGGCAAGAGCGAGCAGAGCCTGACCACGCTGCAGGCACAGAGCATCCAACCTGCCGCCGCGCGGCCGCTGCCGGCACCGCTGGTGTTGAGCGAGGCGCCGGCGAACTGGGAGGCGCTGGAAGGAATGCAGGTGCGCATTCCTGCCGGGCTGACCCTGGCCGGGCAGGACCAGCTCACACGTTACGGCGAACTGACCGCGGCCTTCGGTGGCCGCCTGTGGCAGCCCAGCGAAGTGGCTGCCGCCGGCAGCCCCGAGCAGGCTGCGGTGATCGCCGACAACAACCGCCGCCGCCTGCGTCTGGACGATGCCAGTGGCAAGCGCGAACCGGGCGCGGTGTCCTATCTGCCTGCACAGGCGCTGCTGCGCAGTGGCGCCCAGCTGCGCGAGGTGCAGGGCATCGTCGACCAGCGTTTCGACGGTGGCTACCGGCTGCAGCTGACCGCCCCACTGCAGGTGGATGCCGAACGTCCGCAGCAGGCGCCGAGCGTACCGGGCGGCCTGCGCATCGCCGCCTTCAACCTGGAAAACTATTTCAATGGCGACGGCAAGGGCGGCGGTTACCCGACCCTGCGCGGCGCCAAGACCGCCGAGCAGCAGGCCGCACAGCAGGCCAAGCTGATCACCACCATCGGCAGCCTCAATGCCGACGTGGCCGCGCTGATGGAGCTGGAGAACGACGGCTACGGCCCGGGTTCGGCGATCGATCAGCTGGTGCGTGCGCTCAATGCAGCACAGGGCAAGGACGGCGACTGGCGCTTTGTCGATGCTGGCCAAGGCCCTGGCGACAATCCGATCCGCGTCGGCATCATCTACCGCGCTTCAAAAGTGAGCCCGCTCGGCAAGCCGGCGGTGCTGGAGCGCGAGCCGTTCGGCGAACGCAGCCGCGTGCCGCTGGCGCAGGCCTTCCGCATGGGCCGCAAGGGCACGCCGTTCGTGGTGGTGGCCAACCACTTCAAGTCCAAGGGCTGCTCGGAAGCGAGCGGCGCCAATGCCGATCAGAACGATGGCCAGGGCTGCTGGAACGCGACCCGGGTCGAGTCGGCCAAACTGCTGCACAGCTGGTTGCAGGGCGACCCCACCGGCAGCGGCAGCCGTGACGCGGTATTGCTGGGTGACTTCAACGCCTATGCGATGGAAGACCCGATCCGCACTTTGAATGCCGATGGCTGGCAGGATGCGTTCAAGGTGGCCGGCGTGCAGCAGCCTTACAGCTATGTCTACAACGGCCTGACCGGCCGCCTGGATCACGCCTTGTTGAGCCCGGGCATGGCGGCGCGGCTGAAGGGCGCGGCCGAATGGCATATCAATGCCGATGAGGCCGACGAGATGGGTTACCAGGGCCGCAACGTGCCGGGCCCGTGGCGCAGCTCGGATCATGATCCGTTGTTGCTGGGGTTTGAGCCGTAAGGCTGAGAGCTTTGAGAGCACCCCTCCCCAACCCTCCCCTTCGCTACGCGAAAGGGAGGGGGTAGATTGTCTCCCTCCCTTTGCCGCAGGCAAGGGGAGGGCGGGGGAGGGGTGCCTTTGCTGTTGCTCCCAACCAGCAGAAACCCTCAAAGCGTCCCGCGCGCAATCAATCCAATCGCCACCACCGCCAATGCCAGGCCCACGCGGTTCCACATGCTGGTCTTCTCACCGAACACCAGCACACCGACCAGTGCGCCCAGGCACACCACACCGATATTCATGCTGGCAAAGATCGTTGCCGGGCTGTCCGGCAGCGCCTGGTGCGCGCGCACGTAGAACAGGATGTTGCCGAAGTTGAGCAGGCCAAGCAGCAGGCCGTAAACCAGGTTGGTCGAGGTCAGCTGGCTGCCGCCGCTGAGATGTCGTTG
The DNA here is from genome assembly GCF_056756175.1 of Stenotrophomonas sp. STEN240. Lineage (NCBI taxonomy): Bacteria > Pseudomonadati > Pseudomonadota > Gammaproteobacteria > Lysobacterales > Lysobacteraceae > Stenotrophomonas > Stenotrophomonas sp. STEN240. Next base: position 87,194 of record NZ_JBRRBO010000016.1, read on the forward strand.
CAACTGCCAGCCCAGCATCAGCACGAAGGCGATGCCGAAGCTCACCAGCAGCGCGGCAGTGGAAGGCGTCCCGGCCGCAGCCACCTGCTTCAGCAGGATGTCGATCAAGGCAAAACCTGCCCAGACCCCAAGCAGCCAGCCCCAACCTTGTCCCGCAGCGGCCTTGCGGTCGCCGCTGCGCACGCTCACGCCAATAATGGCAAGCAGGCCAAGTCCGAGGCCGCCCAGCTTCCAACCATTGGCCTGTTCGCCGAACAGCAGGAAGGCGGCCGCCAGCGACAACAGCAGGGACAGCCGCTGGGCCACGTCGCTGCGCACGATGCCGGCCTCGCGCACCGCGCGGGCCAGCACCAGGAAGATGCCGGGCAAGGCCACGGGCAGGGCAAACAGGGCCAGCCACGGCGTATGCGCGCTCTGCAGCGATTGCAGCGAAGGATTGAACAACAGCAGTGACAGCACCGTGGCAGCCAGGTAGTTCCAGGTCACCGCCTGGGGGATGTCGATGCCTTGGCGCGGCGCCAGTTTCAGTAGCACCGATACCAGAACGCTGCAGATCACACTCAGGACAAGGAAATGCATGGAATTGGGCAGTTGTGAAGGCCGGGCGTGAAGCCGCCGGACGGGGCCGCTATTATGGCCGCATGCAAACTCTCCCATTCCCCCACGAATCGGCGACGCTGATGTTGGACGGCCCGGCCGGTCCTCTGGAAGTCGGTGTCGACCTGCCCGATGGTGAAGCCGCTGCCCGGCCCATCATCGCGGTCATCTGCCACCCGCTGTCCATCGAGGGCGGCAGCATGCACAACAAGGTGGTGACCATGGTTTCGCGCGCGCTGCGCGACCTGGGCATCACCACGGTGCGCTTCAACTTCCGCAGCGTCGGCGCCTCGGCCGGTACCTACGACAACGGTGAAGGCGAAGCCGACGATCTGCGCGCGGTGGTCAACTGGGTGCGCAGTGAGCGCCCGGACGCCGCGTTGTGGCTGGCCGGTTTCAGCTTCGGCGCCTATGTGTCGCTGCGTGCCGCCGCCCAGCTACAGCCACAGGCCTTGATCTCGATCGCGCCGCCGGTTGGCCGCCGCACCTGGGATTTCTCCGAAGTGCAGCCGCCTGCCAACTGGTTGGTGGTGCAGGGCGATGCCGACGAGGTGGTGGACGCACACAGCGTGTACCAATGGCTGGAGTCGCTGCCGAATCCGCCGCAGCTGGTGCGCATGCCCGACACCTCACACTTCTTCCACCGCAAGTTGATCGACCTGCGCGGCGCCATCCAGCATGAAGTGCGGCGTTGGCTGCCCGACGGCAGCAACTGAGCATGGATGCAATGACCCCCTCACAGCGCTACGCCGCCGGCGTGGCCCGCGGCGATTGGCGCGATGATGTTGCCCAGCACGCGGCCCTGGCCGAACTGGACCGCATCCACCTAGCCATCGTCGACAGCGCGCAGGATGGCTGGCTGGACCGGCTGTCCGCGTTCTGGAAGAAGCCCGAGCCGGTAAAGGGGCTGTACTTCTGGGGCGGCGTAGGCCGCGGCAAGACCTTCCTGGTCGACCTGTTCTACGACGGCCTGCCGATCGAGCAGAAGTACCGCACCCACTTCCATCGCTTCATGCGCGGCATCCACGAGCAGCTGCACCAGCACCAGGGGCAAAGCGATCCCTTGGCCAAGATTGCCCAGCAGTGGCGCGACAAGCTGCGCGTGCTGGTGCTGGACGAGTTCTTCGTCACCGACATTGGTGATGCGATGTTGCTGGGACGGCTGCTGGAACGCCTGTTCGCCGAGGGCGTGACCCTGGTGACGACGTCCAATACCGCGGTGGAAAACCTCTACCTCAACGGCCTGCAACGCGACAGCTTCCTACCGGCCATCGCGCTGCTGCAGAAGCACTGCGTCGAGCTGTACGCCGAAGGCACCGAGGACTACCGCATGCGCGCGCTGACCCGCTCGCCGGTGTACCGCGCGCCGCTGGATGACGAAAGCGATGCCTGGTTGGCCGGGCGCTGGAAGGAGTTGAGCGGCGCCGAAGAGGCACGTGGCGGCAATATCCAGATCGAAGGCCGCAAGATTCCGGTGCGTGGCCGCGGCAAGAGCATTGCCTGGTTCGATTTTGCGGCCCTGTGCGAAGGCCCGCGTGGGCCGTCGGATTACATCGAGATCGCACACGAGTTCACGACCGTGCTGCTGGGGGGAATCCCGCATTTCGACCGCATGAACGAAGACGCGGCGCGTCGCTTCGTCAATCTGATCGACGAACTGTACGACCGCCAGGTCAACCTGGTCTGCACCGCGCAGGACGCACCGCCGCTGCTGTACAGCGGCACCCGCCTGGCCGGCGCCTTCGAGCGCACCGCCAGCCGCCTGATCGAGATGCAGAGCGCCGAGTACCTGGGCACCGCCCACCGCCAGTAGCGCCGAGCCATGCTCGGCAAGGGGCGTTACCAGCAAAGCAATGTAGTGCCGAGCCATGCTCGGCAGGGGCGTTACCGGGGAAACCATGTAGGAGCGGCGTAAGCCGCGAAGCAGGCAAAGCCTGAAGATCAAGAGCCAAGCCCTCCCCAACCCTCCCCTGCTGCGCAAGGGAGGGGGTACTAACCCCACTGCCCATTCCCATCCGTTCCTATCCGCGTACGCCGCATCACGCGGCCCGCATGGAGCAGGAATCATGGGTAGCTCGAAGCTTGTAAACCGGCCGGCAGTCCGCAGCATGGCGCTGGCCACCGCAGTGACGTTGTTGCTCGGCCTGCCCGTGGCGGCGGCGGTTCGCCATACCCCGTTCCCGGTCGCGGAGACTACGGGTGACTTCAAGGCGCCGACTACACAGCGTACGCGGCAGACCCAACCCAACTTCCAGGCCCCCAGCGCCACCGTCTGCAGTGACACGCCGGTACTGCGCGAGGTTGCCGATCCCAGCCCGAAGGAGCAGAACATCGCCGCGGGCGAGGCGCGTCTGGGCAAAGAGGGCCGCAGCCGGGCGCTGAAGATGATGGCGCCACCTTCTCCACCGGCACCTGTTGCACCTTCGCCTGTTGCCACCGTCGTCGAAGCGGCCGCCGACGCCAGCTACGCCGCTGCGGAAATGCCGATGGCGCCGGTTTCCGGCAGCAGTGCCGTGCGCCAGCAGCAGGTGGCGGTTACCGCCGGTGTGGTCGATGACAACGCCGACTTCGCCGCCTTCCAGCAGTTCCTGCAAGGTCATGAGGAAGCCCGCACCCTCGGTCGCGATGTCAGCGTGCGCCAGCGCCTGCAGGTGGTCGATGCGCAGGGTCGGCCGGTGCCGGATGCAGAGGTGGCGGTGAGCGCACGCAATGGCGCGCGGATGTGGGCGCGCACCGACGCCGGTGGCCAGGTATGGGTGCATCCCAATGCCTTCGATGACCGTGATTCTGACAACTACCAGGTGCAGGTCCGTCGCGCCGGCAGGACCGTGACCGCTGCCCTGCAGCGCGGGCAGAAGAATGCACTGCAGGTGGTGGTGGCCGATGCAGCGCTGCCGGCGCGGGCCAAGCTCGATCTGGTGTTCATGGTGGATGCCACCGGTTCGATGGCCGATGAAATCGACAAGCTGCGTGATTCCCTGCAGGGAATCGTGCGCGATATCGCCAAGCTGCCGTCCAATCCGGACATCTGCCTGGGGCTGGTGACCTATCGTGATCGCGGCGACGAATACTTCGTGCGCGGTTGGGACCTGAGCAACAACGTGGGCGCCTTCCAGAAGGTGCTTGATGGCGTGCAGGCCAATGGCGGTGGCGACTATCCGGAAGCGATGAACGAGGCCTTCGATCATGCGGTGCAGGCAATGAACTGGCGCGGCAGCGCGACCACGCGCCTGCTGGTGTCGCTGGCCGACGCGCCGCCGCACATGGATTACCCGCAGCCGCGTTATGAGCAGACCATGCTGGCCGCACTGGGCAAGGGCATCAAGGTATTGAGCGTGGCTGCATCCGGCCAGGACACGACTGGTGAGATAGCGCAGCGGCAGATCGCGCAGTTCACCGGCGGTCGCTTCATCTTCCTCACCTACAAGGACGCCCGTGATCCCTCCAGCGGCCCGGGTAGCGAGACCGTGCATGAGGTGGAGAACTATTCGGTCGACACCCTGGACAAGCTGGTGGTGAAGCTTGTGCGCGAGGAATTGGCGCAGTTGCCGAAGGGGTGATGTGCTCCCTCCCTTTGGCGTAGCCAAGGGGAGGGCTGGGGAGGGGTTGGCTTTTGGGCTGTTCGTGCATTGTCAGCTTCGCGGCTTACGCCGCTCCTACAGGGCTCACCTGTAGTGCCGAGCCATGCTCGGC